>JAEYZO010000752.1 GCA_023428035.1 Pseudomonadota bacterium
CGCGGGCTGAGCGAGACGTCTCTGGCGCTTCCAGAAGTCCCCCTCGCTGGAGAGCAGGCCCTCGCCGATGATCCGCTTGAGGTCACGGAGGAACCAGTCCTTGTGCATGATCGCCGCGTTGCGGAGCAGCGTCTGCTCCGCGAGCGCGGGGTGCGTCACCACCAGCATGTGGTCGTTGAGCACCCAGGTCTCGACCATGTCGCCGAGCCTCTGCATCTCGGTGACGAAATCGAGCGCGCTGCGCGCCATCGGGATCAGGTTCCCGATGCCCGGCAGGCCCCGCGAGACGGCGTAGGTGATCTCGGTGTCAGCGCCCATGAGAGAGCACTACCAGCGATCGGTGAGCGAGGGGAGGGGCGCGGGATCGAGCGCGGAGGGAAGGCCGCCGCCCGTCGCACACGCGAGGCGAGGGGAGGGGCCCTACCCCCGCACCAGCAACGCCACCGGGAAGCGCTCCCACAGCTCCCCCACTCGCACCCCACCCGACCACTCGCGCCCCGTGAACCGGTCGCGCCAGCGCCCCTCGGGCAGCTCCGCCGCCGTGTCGCCCCACCCCTCGCTCAGCGAGTACACCAGCCGCGGCGCGACCACCACGACCCCTCCGCCCCGCGAGAACGCGATCACCCGCCGCGCCTCGCGCCCGCTCGCCCCCACCCGCGCGTAGCTCCCCTCGCGGCCGAAGCACTCCGGCCGCTCGCGCCGCAGCGTCATCGCCTCGCGCGTCACCCACAGCTTCGGCAGCCCCTCGTCCATCCTCGCGAGAACCGCCTCGGGCGTCGCGCCCTCCAGCGACGCGAGCAGCGCCCTCCGCGCGGCGTAGTCCACCGGGCGTCGGTTGTCGGGGTCGGTCAGGTCGCGGCTCCACAGCTCGCAGCCCTGGTAGGTGTCGGGCACGCCTGGGGAGCACAGCTTCACCAGCGCCTGCGACAGCCCGTGCGCCCGCGCCGCTCCGTCGATCCGCTCTACGAATCGCGACACCAGGGACGTGAACTCCGCGTCGCTCATCGCGCTCTCGACGAGCTCCATCAAGGCCCGCTCGTAGCCCTCGTCGGGGCGCCTCCACGAGGTGTGCTTCTTCGCCTCGCGCGAGGCCTTCAGCATGAAGCCCCTGGCGCGCTCGACGTCGATGGGCCACGCCGCCACCAGCGTCTGCGCCAGGAGGTACACCGCGTCTCCGCCCACGCTCCAGTTGCCGAAGGACCGCGCCCGCAGCGCCATCGCCCGCGCCGCCTCGGCCCACTCGCCGGGCGCCTCGCTGATCGCCGCGAGCCGCAGCCGGGCGTCTTCGCTGCGCTTGGTGTCGTGCGTCGAGGTCGTGGTCATCGTGGCGGGCCACGACCCCTGCATGAGCGAGTTCCACGCGTGAAAGTCTTCGAGCGAGACCCCGAAGCGGCCCGGGTCTCCGCCCACCTCGTTGAGCGCGGTGAGCCGCAGGTCGTTGAAGAAGGCCGTGTCCTCGACGCCCTTCGCCGTCGCGGGGCCCGAGAGCTGTTGAAAGCGCGCGGTGAAGGCCCACGCCGCCTCGCCCTCTACGTCTCCCTTCAAGACCGCCCCGAGGAAATCCAAGAGCGCCGGGTCGGCGTTGGCGAGCGACTCCTTCGCGAGGGAGAGCGCGCCGTCGACGCGCGACGCGTCGAGCTCGGTCATGCGACCGCCGCGACGTCGGTAGCTCCGGTAGACCGGGAGCTGCGCGAGGGTCTCCCGCACCGCCGCGCGGAGCTCGGGCAGGGAGTAGTCGCGGTAGCGCGGGTGCTCGACGCACACCCTCTCGAAGGCGAGCGTCACGCGCTCGACCTCCGAGGCGAGGAGCTCCTTCAACACGTAGCGCTTGCGGTCCACCGCGCGCTCGGCGAAGGGGACGTGGTCCTCCCCCGTGAGCTCCTCGCAGAGCGCCGTGAGCGCGGCCTCGGACGACGGCTCCACGTAGAGCCCCATCACCCGGTTGAGGTACTCGTAGCCCGTGGTGCCGTCGACGGGCCACGAGGGCGGGAGCGTCTCGTCCCCCTCGAGGATCTTCTCCGCCACCACCCACGCGCTCGGGGCCGCGGCGCGCAGTCGCTCGAAGTACTCCTCGGGGTCGAGCAGGCCGTCGGGGTGGTCGACCCGCAGCCCGTCGACCCTCCCGTCGGCCACGAGCCCGAGGATCAGGTCGTGCGTGTCGTGAAAGACCCGCGGGTCGTCGGCGCGCAGCCCCGCGAGCTCGTTCACGTCGAAGAAGCGCCGGTAGTCGAGCTCGTGCGTCGCCGCGCGCCAGAAGGCCACGCGGTAGTTCTGCCGGTCGAGGAAGGCCCCGAGGGCGCTCGGGTCGGCGTTGATCGACGCGAGCTCGGCGTCGACCGCGGCGGCGGTCTCGGGCTTCTCTTCAAAGAGCCGCGCGAGGTAGCGGCCCACCACGGCCTTGTCGCGGTGACGACGTCGGAGGCTGGCCTCGTCGGTCGCGGTGGGGCTCGGGAGGAGCTCGAGCACGTCGGCGGCGAAGGCGAGGTCCTCGGAGCCGCAGCGGGCCGCGGCGCGGGCGAGGGGCTCGGCGAGCGAGCGCGGGGCCACCGGCAGCGCGTGGTCGTAGTAGCGGAACACGAAGCGCGCGCCCTCGCGCAGGGCCTTCACCTCACCGCGCTCCAGGACGGCGCCGTAGTGGTCGCCCAGGATGGGCACCAGCACCTTGTTGCGCCCGATCTCCAGCGGCGAAGACCAGTCGACGTCGAAGCCGTGCGCGTAGAGGGAGGACGGGCCGTTCTCCAGCACGTCCCACCACCAGGCGTTGCCCTCGACGGAGATGCACATGTGGTTGGGCACGACGTCGACCACCTGGCCGAGCCCCTCGGCCTCGAAGGCCGCGCACATCCTGGCGTAGGCCTCGGCGCCGCCGAGCTCGTCGCTCAGGCGCTTGTGGTCGACGACGTCGTAGCCGTGCGCGCTCCCCGGCGCGGCCTGGAGGATGGGCGAGAGGTACGCGTGGCTCACCCCGAGCGCGCGGAGGTAGGGCGCGAGCGCGGCGGCCTCGTCGAAGCCGAAGCCCGCGCGGAGCTGCAGGCGGTACGTGGCGGTGGGCGCGCGTCGCTCAGCGGTCATGGCGGAGCACTACGACGGAGCGCGGCCCCACGTCGACGGTGGCGCCGGCGTCGAAGCGCGGGCCGTCGGCCCAGGGCTTCGTGGCGGCGGTGTCGAAGACGACGTCCCACGGGCCCTCGGCGAGCTCGGTGAGGGTGAAGCGCAGGGGCTCGTGGTGCGCGTTGAAGAGCAGGAGGAAGTTGTCGTCGACGATGCGCCTCCCCTGCGAGTCCCGGCTCGGGATCCCCTGGCCGTTGAGGAAGACCGCGAGGGAGCGGGCGTAGTCGGCGCGCCAGTCGTCGTCGGTCATCTCCGCGCCGTCGGGGCGGAACCAGGCGATGTCGGCGAGGTCGGTGCCGCGCTCGGGGGCGCCCTGGAACCACCGGCGGCGGCCGAAGACCGGGTGCGCGCGCACGAAGCGGATGAGCCTCGCGGTGAAGTCGAGGAGGTCCTCGTCGACGCGCTCCCAGTCGACCCAGGTGAGCTCCGAGTCGTGGCAGTAGGTGTTGTTGTTCCCCTTGGTGCTGCGGCCGAGCTCGTCGCCCGCGAGGAGCATCGGCACGCCCTGCGAGAGGAAGAGCGTCGCGAGGAAGTTCCGCTGCTGCCGCGAGCGCAGCGCGAGCACCGCGGGGTCGTCGGTGTCGCCCTCGGCGCCGCAGTTCCACGAGCGGTTGTGCGACTCGCCGTCGCGGTTGTCTTCGCCGTTGGCCTCGTTGTGCTTCTCGTTGAACGACACGAGGTCGCGCAGGGTGAAGCCGTCGTGGCAGGTGACGAAGTTGATGCCCGCGTGGGGCCGGCGGCCGTTGCTGCTGTAGAGGTCGGAGCTGCCGGTGAAGCGCGCGGCGAGCTCGGGCAGGGTGCTGGGCTCGCCCCGCCAGAAGTCGCGGAGGGTGTCCCTGTACTTGCCGTTCCACTCGGACCACAGGGCGGGGAAGTTGCCGACCTGGTAGCCGCCCTCGCCGACGTCCCAGGGCTCGGCGATGAGCTTGGTGCGCGAGAGCACGGGGTCTTGCTGGATGAGGTCGAAGAACGACGACAGCTTGTCGGCGGCGTGCAGCTCGCGCATGAGGGCCGCGGCGAGGTCGAAGCGAAAGCCGTCGACGTGCATCTCGACGACCCAGTACCGCAGCGAGTCCATGATGAGCTGGAGCACGCTGGAGGAGCCCATGTTCAGGGAGTTCCCGCAGCCGCTGTAGTCCATGTAGTAGCGCTTGTCCTCGGCGAGCCGGTAGTAGGTCGCGTTGTCGACGCCGCGGAGCGAGAGCGTGGGCCCCATGTGGTTGCCCTCGCAGGTGTGGTTGTAGACCACGTCGAGGATGACCTCGATGCCCGCGTGGTGGAGCGCGCGCACCATGCGCTTGAACTCCTGCACCACGCCCCCGCGGTGGCGCGTCGCGGCGTAGGCCGAGTGCGGCGCGAAGTACCCGAGGGTGTTGTAGCCCCAGTAGTTCTTCAGCCCCATCTCGACGAGGCGCTGGTCGTGCACGAAATGGTGCACGGGGAGGAGCTCGACGGCGGTGACCCCGAGGCGGTGGAGGTGGTCGACCACCGCGGGCTGCGCGAGGGCGGCGTAGGTGCCTCGGAGCTCGTCGGGCACCTCGGGGTGCCGCGCGGTGAAGCCCTTGACGTGGAGCTCGTAGATGACGGTCTTGTGCCAGGGGGTGTTGGGCTGTCGGTCGTTGCGCCAGTCGAAGTAGGGGCTGGTGACGACGGACTTGGGCATCGACGACGCGGAGTCGGTGTCGTCGCGGCCCTCGGGGTCCCCGAAGGGGTAGCCGTAGACGGCCTGGCCCCACTGGACCTCGCCGTCGATGGCTCGGGCGTAGGGGTCGACGAGGAGCTTGGCGGGGTTCGAGCGGTGCCCCGCGGCGGGGTCGTAGGGCCCGTGGACGCGGTAGCCGTAGCGCTGCCCGGGCTCGACCTCCGGGACGTAGCCGTGCCACACGTAGCCGGTGACCTCGGGGAGGTCGACGCGGGCCTCGCGGCCGCGGTCGTCGAAGAGGCAGAGCTCGACGCGCTCGGCGACGTTGGAGTAGATCGCGAAGTTGGCGCCCGAGCCGTCGTAGGTCGCGCCGAGGGGAAAGGGGTCGCCGGGCCAGATCCTCATGCGGAGAGTGAGATACCCGACGACCGGGGGAAGGCACAGCGTCCGTTGGGTCACGCCCGGGAGTGCCGCCCCCCCAGGGCGGCGCCCGCCGCGAGGAGCTCCATGGGCTCCGGGGGCTTGGCGACGTGGTTCTGAAAGCCCTCCATCAGGGCGCGGGTGCGGTCGGTCATCGACGCGTAGGCGGTGAGCGCGACGGCGGGCACGCGGCCGCCCCTCTCAGGCGGGAGCGCGCGGATCTGCCGGATGAGCTCGTAGCCCGAGGCGTCGGGCATCCCGATGTCGCTGATGAGCACGTCGGGGGGGCGCTCGGTGAAGCGCTCCAGGGCCTCGCCCACGGAGGCCGCGAGCACCACCGTCGCCTTGCACCCGACGAGGATCGACTCGAGGAGCTCTCGCGCGTCGGGCTCGTCCTCGCAGACCAGCACCCGCAGCCCCGCGAGCTCGGGAGGGCACGCGAAGTCCGACGGCGATCGGGTGAGCCGCGTCGAGCTCGCGGGCGCCGCCGAGGTCGCCCGCAGCGGCGCCACGGGCAGCCGTAGCGTGAAGGTCGCGCCCCGCCCCGGGCCGTCGCTCTGGGCCTCGATGGTCCCGCCGTGGAGCTCCGCGAGGTGCTTCACGATCGCGAGGCCGAGGCCCAGGCCGCCGTGCGCGCGGGTGATCGACGCGTCCTGCTGGCGAAAGGGCTGAAAGACGTAGGGCAGGAACGCGTCGTCGATGCCGATGCCCGTGTCGCCCACGACGACCTCCACCGACGAGCTCTCGCGCTGCAGCCGCACGTAGATCCGACCGCCCTTGGGCGTGAACTTCACCGCGTTCGAGAGGAGGTTCCACACCACCTGCTGCACCCGCCCCGCGTCGCCGTTGAGCGTGCCCGCGTCGGGGTCGAGGAGCACCTGGAGCCGAACGCCCTTGGCCTCCGCCGCGGGGCGGATCACCTCCACCGCGGCCTCGACCACCTGCGCGGGGTCGAAGGGCGCGAGGGTCAGCCGCAGCCGGCCGGTCACCACCCGGCTGAAGTCGAGGAGGTCGTCGACGAGCTTCACCTGCGCCCGCGCGTTGCGCTCGATGGTCTCCAGCGCGCGGAGCCGCTTCTCCTCGCTCAGCGCGCCGGAGCGCAGCAGCCGGCTCCAACCGAGGATCGCGTTGAGCGGCGTGCGGAGCTCGTGGGAGGTCATGCTGAGGAGCTCGTCCTTGGCGCGGCTCGCCTCCTCGGCCCTGAGGCGCTCGCGCTGGGTCATCTCGAAGAGCCGCGCGTTGTCGATCACCACCCCCGCGCGGCGGCCGATCTCCTCGGCCACGGCGAGGTCGCGCGCCTCGAAGAGCCGCCCCGACTCCGACGACGCGAACTCGATCACCCCCAGCACCCGCTGGTGCACCACCACGGGCACGGCCATCCACGACCGCAGGCCTAGCGCCCGGACCAGCTCCAGGTGCTGCGCGTCGCGCGCGCCCGTCACCAGCATCTCCTCGGTGACCTCGCGCGCCCGCTCCGCCACGCCGGTGCGGAGGACCCGCCGCGCGCCCTGGCCAGGGTCCGGCGGGTAGCGCTGGTGGATCTCCCGCATCAGCTCGACCCGGCTCGGGTCGGAGTGCGAGACCGCGAGGCGCTCGAGGGCGCCCTCGTCGTCGAGGAGGTCGACGGCGCACCAGTCGGCCATCTCGGGCACCGCGAGGCGGGTCAGGGTCGCCAGCGTCGCGCGGTAGTCGAGCGACGACGCGAGCAGCGCCCCCGCCTCGGCCAGGAAGCGGTGCGTCTCCTCGCTGCGCTTGCGGTCGTCGATGTCGGTGCAGGTGCCGACCCAGCGGGTGATGGCGCCCTCGATGTCGCGCACCGGCGTGCCCCGCGCGAGGAACCAGCGGTAGCTGCCGTCGGTCGCGCGCTTGAGGCGGTACTCGACCTCGTAGGGCTCCCCCGTCTCGAGGGCGCTCGACCAGGCCGACGTGGCCCGCGAGACGTCCTGGGGGTGCACGATCTCGCCCCACACCGGCGCGGCGCGCATCGCGTCGAGGGAGAGCCCGACGAAGCTCAGGAAGCGCGGGTTGCAGTACTCCACCCGCCCGTCGGGGGTGGTGGTCCACACGAACTGCGGCGACGACTCCGCCAGCACCCGGTACTGCTCCTCCGCGGCCTGCGTGGCGGCGTGCAGCCGCGCGTTGTCGATCGCCACCGCGGCCTGGGCGGCCACGGCCACGAGCATCCGCTCGTCCTTCGCGGTGAAGACCCCCGCGTCGGGGTGGCCGAAGAACAGCCCCCCGAGCACCTCGCCGCGGCGAGAGGTCACCGGCACGGCGAGGTAGCTCCGCACCGGGGGGTGCCCCTCGGGCATCCCTCGGTGCGGCGGGTTCTTGCCGTATCGCGGGTCCGCCGTGATGTCGCCCGAGCGCACCACCTCGGTGCCCGTGAAGGTCGGCGCGAACACCGCGGTGTTGCGCGGCATCGGGAAGCCCGCGAGCTTCTCCCGCGGCACGCCCGAGAGCGAGTAGAGCGTGTAGGTCCCGCCCTCGGGCCTCACGACGTTGTAGAAGAAGGCCCCGAACTGAGCGCGGCACAGGGCCGTCGCCTCGTCGGTGAGCCGGGTGACGATCGCGTCGAGGTCGAGGTCCGACACCAGCGCGGCGCCGATCCTGGAGATGGTCTCGTTGATCCTGGCCTCTTCGGCGAGCCTCTCCGCGGCGCGGTGCGCCTCGGTCACGTCGAGCACCATCGCGACGAAGCCCCGCACCCCGCCGCCCTCGTCGTGGTCGGGGATGTAGGTCGCCCGGATCCACCGCGAGCCCCCGTCCCGGTAGGGCATCTCGGTCTCGAAGGAGGTCCCGCGCCCGGCGAGGGCCTCCTCGACGTGGGGCCGGATGACCTCGAAGGCCGCCTCGCCGAGCACCTCCTCGAGCGTGCGGCCCTCGACCTCGCTCATGGGGCGCTCGAACCACTGCTCGTAGGTCCGGTTCGCGAGCCGGTAGGTGAGGTCCGGTTTGATGTACGAGACGAGGCCGGGGATCGCGTCGACGATCAGCCGCAGCTCCGCCTCGCGGCGCCGCAGCGCCTCGCTCAGCTCCCGGTTCCGCGTGCGGTCCTGCGTCACCTTCACGAAGCCCACGAGCTCCCCCGAGGGGTCGTGCAGCGCCGAGAGCGACACCGACGCGTAGAAGCGCGAGCCGTCCTTGCGGAGCCGCCAGCCCTCGCCCTCGTAGCGCCCCTTGGCGCGGGCGGTCTCGAGCTCCAGCTCTGGCAGGCCCGAGGCGCGGTCCTCCGGGGTGAAGAACATCCCGAAGTACCGCCCCTGCACCTCCGAGAGGGGGTAGCCCTTGATCCGCTCGGCGGGGGCGTTGAAGGTCTGCACCCGCCCCTCGCGGTCGAGCATCGAGATCGCGTGGTCGCGCACCCCGTCAAGGATCAATCGCAGACGCTGCTCCTGCCGTTGGAGCTCGATGATCTGCGCGTCGTCGCTCATTCGCCGGGGGGTGTGATGCTAGAGCTGGGCTTCGCGTCCCGGAATTCCGCGCGCGGCGCGAGGTGGGGGCGCCGCTGGCGGATGCCGTGGCGTGGCGTCGCTCCCCGCGGGCTTCTGCCCGTCCTTCACCGCCTCCCCCTCCATCGCCTTCTCTCCCTCCTTGTCCTCGACCGGGGATCGCCGCTACTCGCGCTCGTACACCGCGAAGCCCCACGCCCCCAGCGTCACCGCCTGCCCCGCCGCGGGAGCCCCTCCCGACGACACCGTCACCGCCCACCCACCGTCGACCCCCAGCGGGACCTCCACGCCCTCGGCGCTGAGGTTGAAGGCCATCACCGCGCGCTCTCCGCGCAGCACCTTCATCCACCGCGGTGACTCCGACTCGGTCACCCGATCGCGCTCCCCCCCTCGCGGGCGCAGCCGGGCCCTCGCCTCCAACAGCTCTTCGTACAGCGCGTAGAGCGTTCGACCCGGCTCCCGCTCTCGCGCGTCGTGGTCGAGCACGCAGCGACGCAGGGTCTCCTCCGCCGCGGGGTCGGGGAGCTCGCCCTCCCAGACGAAGCCCTTGAATTCCTCGGCGCGGCCTCGGCGGATCGCCTCGATGAGCCCCGCGTCTCCGTGGTCGACGAAGTAGAGGAAGGGCGCCGTCTCGCCGTGCTCCTCGCCCATGAACAGGAGCGGGGTGTGCGGCGAGAGGATCACCAGCGCCGCGGCGAGCTTCGCCCTCGAGACGTCGGTGAGGGCGATGAGCCGCTCGCCCCTCGCGCGGTTGCCCACCTGGTCGTGGTTCTGCGAGCACACGACGTGGCGCGCGCCCTCGACCTCGGGCGCGTCGCGGCCGTGCCTCCGCTGCCGGAAGGCCGAGCGACGACCGCGGTAGACCGCGCCGGTGCGCCACGCCTCCGCGAGGTCTGACACCCGGCCGAAGTCCATGTAGTAGCCCTCGCGCTCACCCGTGAGGAGGACGTGCAGCGCGTGGTGGAAATCGTCGCTCCACACGCCGTCGAGCCCGACGCCGCCGCGGGAGCTGGGCCGCACGAGGCGCGGGTCGTTGGCGTCGCTCTCGGCGATGACCAGCACCTCGCGGCCGAGGGCCTCGGCGCGCTGGCGTACGCGGTCGCCGAGCTCTTCGAGGAAGGGGTACGACGACCTGTCGACGATGGCGTGCACGGCGTCGAGCCGCAGCCCGTCGAGGTGAAAGTCCTCGACCCACTGGAGGGCGTTCTCGATGAAGTAGCGCCGCACGGCGTCGCTGTGCGGGCCGTCGAAGTTCAGCGCCGCGCCCCAGGGCGTGCTGTAGACATCGGTGAAGTAGGGGCCGAACTGGCTGAGGTAGTTCCCCTCGGGGCCGAGGTGGTTGTAGACCACGTCGAGGTGCACCCCGAGGCCCTCGCGGTGCGCGGCGTCGACGAGGCGCATCAGGCCCTCGGGGCCTCCGTAGGCGGGCTGCACGGCGAAGGGGTACACGCCGTCGTAGCCCCAGTTGCGCGACCCCGGGCAACGCGCGACGGGCATGAGCTCGATGGCCGTCACCCCCAGCGCGCGCAGCCGAGCCAGGTGGGGGATCACCGCGTCGAAGGTGCCCTCCGCGGTGAAGGTCCCGACGTGGAGCTCATACAAGACCAGCGCGTCGAGGGAGAGGCCCCTCCAGCGATGGTCGGTCCAGGGGAAGGCGAGGTCGACGACGGCGCTCGGGCCGTGCACGCCCTCGGGCTGCGCGCGCGACGCGGGGTCGGGCCACTCGCCGCGCTCCCCGAGGTGAAAACGGTAGCGCGCCCCCGTGGGCACGCCGTCGACCTCGACGGCGTAGTGGTGCTCGTCGTCGACGGGCTCCATCGCGACGCGTCGGCCGTCGTCGAGGAGGTGAACGGAGGCTCGGGGGGCGAGCGGCGACCACAGCTCGAAGCGGCAGCGGTCGCTCCCGAGGGGGGTCGCGCCGAGGCGGCGCAGAGCAGCGTGGGTCACGGGGTGCCTCCACGCCCGGCTCTCACGCTCGGCCGTCGGCGTGAGGAGGCCGGGCTGCGCCCAACCCCAGCCAGAGGGCGCCACAGACGCTTCCGAGCGATCGAGCGCCACGGACGCTTCTCCGCACCCCGCGTCACACGCGCGACGCGTCGATCTTCCCATATGTCGCTCATCGGTCAGCTCTCGTGAAGGGCGGCCTTGAGCCCTTCGAGCGGCACGTGCAGCCAGTCGGGGCGCGCGGCCATCTCGTAGCGCAGCTCGTAGATGCACTTCTCCAGGAGGTAGAAGCGCAGGAGCAGCTCCCAGTCGGCGCGGTCGGGCGGGAGGAAGCTCGCGCCGGCCACCGCGTCGAGGTACGCGCCGAGGTAGGCCGCGCTCACCCAGCCGGCCCACGCGCGGGTCGTGTCGCGCAGCCGGGGAGACTCGATGCGCTGCCGGTGCTCCGCCGTCACCGAGGCGTAGTGGAAGGAGCGGATCATCCCCGCCACGTCGAGCAGGGGGTTGCGCTTGTAGCGTCGCTCGGCGAGCGCCCGCGCGGGCTCGCCCTCGAAGTCGAGGATCACCACGTCGCCGCCGGTGTGGAGCACCTGGCCGAGGTGAAAGTCTCCGTGGCAGCGCAGGCGCATCGCGTCGATCTTGCGGGCGGTCACCTCGCGCAGCCGCGCCTCGAGGCGGGCCTCGCCGGCGATCACCGCGCGGGCCAGCTCGCGGGTGCGCTCGGGGAGCGCGTCGGCGCGGGCCTCGAGCTCCTCCAGGGATTTGAGCAGCGAGGTGCGGGCGGACTGGTAGATCGACCGCTGGTGCAGCTCGGAGAAGGGCTCCGGGGCGAAGGACGGGTCGTCGGGCTCCGACGCGAGGGCGAGGTGAACGTCGGCGGTGCGCCGCGCGAGCAGGCGCGCGAAGGGGAGGTAGCCGCCGAGGAATACGTCTACGGCGGCGGGCACCGGCGCGGCGGCCTGGGCGAGGAGCGGGCCCTCGGGGAGCGGCAGGGGCGGCGCGTCGGAGGCGCTGGCGAGGGCGCGCTCCAGCGTGAGGCCCAGGGTCTCGAGGGTGTAGCCCCACGCGTCGCCGCGGTTGGGCACGAAGCGCTGCGCCGTGGCGAGCGAGGCCGCGGGGAGCTTGGGCCGGTGGTACTCCAGCGCGCCGAGGGGCTCGGGCACCGGAGCGCTGCGCCCGCCCGAGTGGAGGAAGCGCGTGAGCTCCACGTCGGGGTTGAGCCCGGGCTCCACGAGGCGAAAGACCTTGAGCACGTAGGTCTCGTCGAAGACCACGTTGGAGTTGGTCTGCTCGGCGTTGCCCGAGCGCGTCGCGGGGAGCGGGTCGACGAGCGCGAAGCCCGGCGCTGAGCGGAGCTGACCGCGCGCGGTGTCGAGGCGCCTCGTGCCGGCGACGAGGCGCAGCAGGCCGGTCGCGAAGGCGGGCGAGAGCACGGCGTCGTGGAGCACCACGTCGCGGCCTCCGAGGTTGAGCTCGGCCACCGCGCCGCGCGGGGCCCGGTCGAGCACGTCGCGGGCCTCGGCGCCCGCCGAGGCCGCGAGGGGGAGGAAATAGACGTCCTCCTCGCCGTCGAAGTAGGTGACGGTGACGAAGGCGAGGACGCTCTCGTCGGGCAGTGACTCGTGGCGCGTCACGTCGCTCAGCGTCACCGAGCCCACGCGCCGTGACTTCGCGCGGAACCACCGCTGGCGCTTCAGGTACGCGGGCAGGAGCCTCTCCAGGGCGGAGAGGCTCGGGCCTGAGAAGAGGGCCTCCCACGCGGCGGCGGGGGCGAGCCTCGGCAGCGGCGCGTCGGGGTGCTCGACGGCCTCGGCCTCGGGCTCGAGCGAGAGCCAGAAGAACGCGTGCGGGGGGAGGGTGAGGGCGTAGGGCTCGCGGCCGATGCGCGCGAAGCGCTCGCGGCCGAAGAGCTCCTCGGGCACCCGGCCCGCGTGGGCCGAGAGGTCGAGGCAGACGTACTGCGCGTGGCGCGAGAGGTTCGCCACCACGAGGATGCGCTCGTCCTCGAAGGCCCTCACGAAGGCGAGCACGGACTTGTTCCTCGGGCGGAGGAACTCCAGCGAGCCGCGGCCGAGGGCCTTGTAGGTCTTTCTGGCGGCGATGATCCGCTTCATCCACCACAGGAGCGACGAGGGGTTGCCCTGCTGCGTCTCGACGTTGACCGACTCGTAGTGGTGCTCGGGGTCGACGATCACCGGGAGGTAGAGCCTCTGCGGGTTGGCCTTCGAGAAGCCGGCGTTGCGGTCGGGGCTCCACTGCATCGGCGTGCGCACGCCGTCGCGGTCGCCGAGGTAGAAATTGTCCCCCATCCCGATCTCGTCGCCGTAGTAGAGGACGGGCGTGCCCGGCAGCGAGAAGAGGATCGCGTTCATCAGCTCGATCTTCCGTCGGGTCTGCAGGAGCGGCGCGAGACGTCGCCGGATGCCGAGGTTGATGCGGGCCTGCGCGTCCTGGGCGTAGACGCGCCACATGGAGTCGCGGTCCTCGTCGGTGACCATCTCCAGGGTGAGCTCGTCGTGGTTGCGCAGGAACAGCGCCCACTGGCACCCGTCGGGGATCTCCGGCGTCTGCTTCAGGATGTCGAGGATCGGGAAGCGGTCCTCCATGTAGAGCGCCATGAACATCCGCGGCATCAGCGGGAAGTGGAAGTTCATGTGGCACTCGTCGCCGTCGCCGAAGTACCGCGCGGCGTCTTCGGGCCACTGGTTCGCCTCGGCGAGGAGCATCCGGCCCGGGTACCTCGCCTCGATGCGCGCGCGGAGCTTCTTCAAGAACGCGTGCGTCTCGGGGAGGTTCTCGCAGTTGGTGCCCTCCCTCTCGTAGAGGTAGGGCACGGCGTCGAGGCGCATCCCGTCGACGCCGAGGTCGAGCCAGAACTCCATGGCCTTGAACACGGCCTCGTGCACGGCCGTGTTGTCGAAGTTCAGGTCGGGCTGGTGGTGATAGAAGCGGTGCCAGTAGTAGGCCTTCGCGACCTGGTCGTAGCTCCAGTTCGAGGGCTCGAAGTCCTTGAAGATGACGCGCGCGTCTCGGTAGGCCTCGGGCTTGTCGGCCCAGACGTAGAAGTCCCGGTCGGGGTGACCCTTGGGCGCGCGGCGCGCCCGCTGGAACCACGGGTGCATCGACGAGGTGTGGTTGATCACCAGCTCGGTGATGACCCTGATGCCCCGGCGGTGCGCCTCGTCGAGGAACTCCTTGAAGTCGTCGAGGGTGCCGTAGGCCGGGTTGACGTCGGTGTAGTCGGCGATGTCGTAGCCCTCGTCCTTCAGCGGCGAGGGGTAGAAGGGCAGGAGCCACAGGGCGTTCACCCCGAGGTCCTCGAGGTAGTCGAGGCGCGAGATGAGCCCCCTGAAGTCGCCCACGCCGTCGTTGTCCGAGTCGGCGAAGGAGCGCACGTGCAGCTCGTAGATGACGGCGTCTTTGTACCAGCGGGGGTCGTCGCTCAGGGGCGCGCTGCGCCCGGGGCCTTGGCTCATCGGTCTACTCCCTCCCGATCGAGAACAGGTGCGCGGGGAAGGCCGCGGGGTCGAGGGACACGTAGTTGTGCGGGCCCTTCCACCCGTAGCTCGCGCCGGTCATCAGGTCGGTCACCTCGAAGGCCGCGTCGGGCGCGAGGCCCAGGGCCTCCATGTCGAGGGCGGTCCACCCCGACTGCGCGGCGGTGGTGTCGAGGTTCACCACCACCAGCACGGCGCTCGACCCGTCCTCCGCGCGCTTGCTGAAGCAGAGGAGCCGCTCGTTGTCGACGTGGTGAAAGCGCAGCGTGCGGTTCACCTGCAGCGCGGGCTGCGACCGGCGGACCTCGTTCACCCGAGCGATCACCGGCGCGAGGCTCTCGGGGTGGTCGAGCTCCCACTCCCTCAGCTCGTACTTCTCGTTGTCGATGTACTCCTCCGAGCCCGGCCGGGGCACGTGCGCCATGAGCTCGAAGGCCGGGCCGTAGATCCCGTAGGAGCAGCTCAGCGTAGCCGCGAGCACCAGCCGCACGACGTAGGCCGCGCGGGAGCGCTCTTGAAGGTGCTCGGGGAGGATGTCGGGGGTGTTGGGCCAGAAGTTCGGGCGGAAGTACTCGCTGGGCTCGCCCTGGGTGAGCTCGGTGAGGTACTCGCGGATCTCCCACGCCCGCGTGCGCCAGGTGAAGTAGGTGTACGACTGCGAGAAGCCCGCGCGGGCGAGGGCGTACATGAGCTTCGGCCGAGTGAAGGCCTCGGCGAGGAAGAGCGCGTCGGGGTGCTCGGCCTGCACCGTGGCGATGCACCAGCGCCAGAAGGGCACGCTCTTGGTGTGGGGGTTGTCGACGCGAAAGATCGTCACGCCCTGCTCGACCCAGTGGAGGAAGATCCCCCGCAGGGCGACCCACATCGCGCGCCAGTCGGCCGAGGCGAAGTCGAAGGGGTAGATGTCTTCGTACTTCTTCGGCGGGTTCTCGGCGTAGGCGATGCTCCCGTCGGCGCGGCGCTTGAACCAGGTCGGGTGCTCCTTCACCCAGGGGTGGTCGGGGGACGCCTGGAGCGCGATGTCCATCGCGACCTCGACGCCGTGAGACCTGGCCGCGTCGACGAGGTGCCTGAGGTCTTCGAGGGTGCCGAGCTCGGGGTGCACCGCGTCGTGGCCCCCCGCGGGGCCGCCGATGGCCCAGGGGCTCCCGGGGTCGCCCTCCTCCGCGACGAGGGTGTTGTTCCTCCCCTTGCGGTGCGCGTGGCCGATGGGGTGGATGGGCGGCAGGTACAGCACGTCGAAGCCCATCGAGGCGATGTACGGCAGGCGCTCTTCGAGGTCGCGCAGGGTGCCGTGCGCGCCGCCCCTGCCCATCGAGCGGGGGAAGGTCTCGTACCAGGTCGAGAAGCGAGCCCGCGGCCGGTCGACGCGCAGGGGCAGCACCCGCGGGTAGCGCGAGGCGTGGCCGCGGTCGGCGTGGGCGACCATGAGCGCCGCGAGGCGTGGCGAGAGCGCGGCGGCGGTGCGGGCCTCGATGG
>JAEYZO010000824.1 GCA_023428035.1 Pseudomonadota bacterium
CTCCCATGGAGTGGCCGCACACCCCGCGCGCCGACGATGACACCGGGAAGCGCGACTCGACGACGGAGACCAGCTCGCGGGTGACCCACGACTCCATGCGGTAGGCGCTCGACCACGGGGCGCGCGCGGCGTCGAGGTAGAAGCCCGCGCCCTGGCCGAAGTCCCACGAGGCGTCGTCGCCCTCGAAGCGCGCCGCGCGGGGGCTGGTGTCGGGCGTGACGACCGCGAGGCCGAGCTCCGCCGCGACGCGCTGCGCGCCGGCCTTCATCGCGAAGGTCTCTTCAGTGCAGGTCAAGCCCGCGAGGAAGTACACCGCGGGGACCCTCTCTCCGTCGCTCGATGGTGGGAGGTACACCCCGAAGCGCATGGGCCCGCCGCACTCCGCGCTCTCGTGCTCGTAGAAGCCCTGCGCGCCGCCGAAGGCCCGCTGCTCGGAGCGCGTGGTGACGCTCACGAGAACTCCACCACGGCGCGGATCGACTCGCCCGAGTGCATCAGGTCGAAGGCCTCGTTGATGCGCTCCAGCGGGAGCTTGTGCGTGATGAGCGGGTCGATCGCGACCTTGCCCTCCATGTACCAGTCGACGATGCGAGGCACGTCGGTGCGGCCCCGCGCGCCGCCGAAGGCCGAGCCCTTCCACACGCGGCCCGTGACGAGCTGAAAGGGTCGGGTCGAGATCTCCTTGCCAGCCCCCGCGACGCCGATGATGACGCTCACGCCCCACCCCCGGTGGCAGCACTCCAGGGCCTGGCGCATCAGCTCGACGTCGCCCACGCACTCGAAGCTGTAGTCGGCGCCGCCGCCGGTGAGCTCGACGAGGTGACCGACGATGTCGGTCACGCCCTTGGGGTTCACGAAGTGGGTGAGGCCGAAGGCGCGGGCGAGGGCCTCGCGCGCGGGGTTGATGTCGACGCCCACGATCTTGTCGGCGCCGGCCATCTTCGCGCCCTGCACTACGTTGAGCCCGATGCCCCCGAGGCCGAAGACCACCACGTTGGCGCCGGGCTCGACCTTCGCGGTGTAGATCACCGCGCCCACCCCCGTGGTCACCCCGCAGCCGATGTAGCAGATCTTGTCGAAGGGCGCGTCGGGGCGGACCTTCGCCAGCGCGATCTCGGGCAGCACCGTGTGGTTCGAGAAGGTCGAGCAGCCCATGTAGTGGTGGATGGCCCTGCCCTTGATCGAGAAGCGCGAGGTGCCGTCGGGCATGAGCCCCTTGCCCTGCGTCGCGCGGATCGCCGTGCAGAGGTTGGTCTTGCGCGACAGGCACGACTTACAACCCCGGCACTCCGGCGTGTAGAGCGGGATCACGTGGTCGCCGGGCTTGAGCGAGGTGACGCCGGGGCCGCACTCCAGCACCACGCCCGCGCCCTCGTGGCCGAAGATCGCGGGGAACAGCCCCTCGGGGTCGGCGCCGCTGCGGGTGAACTCGTCGGTGTGGCAGACGCCCGTGGCCTTGATCTCCACGAGCACCTCGCCGGCGCGAGGGCCTTCGAGGTCGACCTCTTCGATGACCAGGGGCTTTCCGGCTTCGTAGGCGACGGCGGCGCGGGTCTTCATGGCGCGCAGTATGCGCGGCGAGGCCCCTCCGCCGGAACCCGCTTCGCGCGTGAGCGTCTCCCCGCCCTTTCGGAGCCACCGGGGATCGGGCACCCTCCGCGCGCACCGACCATGGACGCTCCGTCGAACACCCCCGCGCCCGCCAACCCCTTCGCCGAGTCGACGCCGCTGGGGCTCCTCGGGCTCGCCGTGGGGTGCGCGGCGCTGATCCCCATCGCCTTCGGCGTCACGCTCACCCCCGCCGCGCTGCGCACGGCGGCCTGGTACTGCCTGCTCTTCGGCGGCGGGTGTCAGCTCCTCGCGGGGCTGATGGCCCTGGCGAACAAGAACACGCTCGGGGGCACGCTCTTCACCACCTTCGCCTTCAACTGGGTGATGAACTGGGCCGTGCTCAACGGCCTCGCCGAGGGGAGGGTGCCCGACGCCCACGTCGTGCTCTCGGTCGACGTGCTCTTCCTGGTGATCTTCGCGGTGCTCACCTACGCCTTCGGGTTCTTCTCGAAGCTCCTCTTCGCGTTCCTCCTCGACATCGTGGTGCTCTTCGCCTGCCGCGTGCTGAAGGAGCTCACCCACTCGTCGGCCTTCGCCCTGCCCATCGCCCTCGCCACGGTGGTGCTCGCGGCCATCGCCCTGTGGCTGGCCTTCGCGATCCTGGTGAACGGCGCCGCGGGGCGCACGGTGTTCCCGGTGCCAGGCCCGCTCTTCAAGGCCGCCGCCCCCGCGAGCCCCCCGGCTCGCTGAGCCCGCTCAGCTCGGGAGCGCGCCCGCCATCGACGCGGTGCGCGCCCGCACGTTCGTCGCCACCCGGTGCACCGCGTCGCCGACGAGCCGCAGAAGCACGTCGGCCTGCGGGTGCACCTCGCCGTCGGCGCAGTCCCACTGGAAGCGAACGACGAAGGTCGCCCCGTCGGCGTCGGCGTACTCGAGCCGCACGCCCACGAAGTCTCGGAACTGCGCGTCGGTGAGCGTCGAGTCGCGGGCGTCGACGCTCGGCAGCCGCGAGCCCTCGCCGGGCTCGACCGCGGCGGAGGCGAGGCCCGCGTCGCGGCGGAAGCGCTCGACCAGCACGGGCAGGTCTTCGGGCCCGCGGGCGAACTCGACCCGCACGAGGAAGCGCGGCACCACGGTGACCAGGGCCTCGACCATGGGGTCGCGCAGGCGCTGGCCCTCGCGGCGGCGCAGGGCGAAGTTCACGGGGCCCACGGCGCGCACCGCGACGAAGACGATGAACGACAGGGCGGCCATCGCGAGGCCCACCTCGAGGCGGCGGCCCACGTAGGAGATCACCGCGACCAGGGTGAACAACAAGCTCGCGCCGTAGAGGATCAGCACGGCGCGGCGGTGCGTGAGGCCGAGGTCGAGCAGGCGGTGGTGGATGTGCCCGCGGTCGGGCGCGAAGATCGAGCGGCGCTCGAGGAAGCGGCGGACGATCGCCAGGAGCATGTCCATGATGGGCAGGCCCAGGGCGAGGAGGGGCACCAGGATCGCGAGGGCGGTGCCGCCCTTGTGCGTGCCCGCTCCGAAGAGCGGCACCGCGGCGAGGACGAAGCCGAGGAAGAGGCTCCCCGTGTCGCCCATGAAGATCGTCGCCGGGTGGAAGTTGTACATCAGGAACCCGACGATCGACCCGGCGAGGGTCGACACCAGCAGCGAGGTCATCTCGCTGCCCGGGTTGTGCATCAGCCACGCGGTCACGAAGTTCGTGACGCAGGCGAAGAAGGCCACCCCCGCGGCGAGGCCGTCGAGCCCGTCGATGAGGTTCAGCGCGTTCATGATCGCGACGAACCACACGACCGTCGCGAGCACCGAGAGCGGGCCGAAATCCACCGTGCCCAGGAGCGGGAGGATCACCGTCTTGATCCGCAGCCCGCCCGCCCACGCGATGAGCGCCGCGGTGACCTGCACGCCGAGCTTGCGCTTGGCCCCGACGCCTACCATGTCGTCGGCCACGCCCAGCGAGGCCATCACCATCGAGCCCGCGAGGAGCCCCGCCACCAGGCGGGTGTGGCTGAAGAGCTCCCGCGCGACGGGGGTGTTGAAGGCGTAGAGCCCGAGCAGCGGCACGAAGAAGCCCAGCACGATCGCCACGCCGCCCAGCCGAGGGATGCGCCGGGTGTGCACCCTCCGCGCGGCGGGCTCGTCGACGGCCCCGACGTGCAGGGCGGCCCGCCTCACCAGGGGGGTCGCGGTCGCGGCGACCACGAC
>JAEYZO010000799.1 GCA_023428035.1 Pseudomonadota bacterium
ACGGGGGGACGCGATGTGCTGTGACCCCCCCCCCCCAGGCTGCTTGCTACGCCGCGCTGTCAGGCCTGAGCGCGAGCCTCGCTCTCGGGTCGCACGTCATGGCCGTGGCCTCATGGGTCGGCGTTGGCGCGACCTTCGCGCTCACTGGTCGCTGGCGTGACCGCGCGCTGCAAACGTGCGCGTATCTCGTGGCAAGCGCTCCTGCAATTGGGCTGATGTCGTGGGTGAACCACGTCCGCTTCGACACCTGGAGCCCCCTCTCCTACGGCCCGTGCAACGCGCATAATACCGTTCCACCTGCGCACCGTTCGTGAAATAGCTGGAGCTCCCTGCGGGTTGACCCGTTCATGCGCGGCCGTCCGCTCCACATCGCCTGGCGCCCCGAAGACACGCCCGAGTCGCTGCACGCGGCCTACCGCGCGGCGACGGACCCGCTACGCAAGCCTCGTCTGCACGCGCTGTGGCTGCTGCGAACGGGTCACCGCATGGTGCAGGTGGCCGAGATGGTGGGCTTCACCTACCGGGCGGTGCAGAAGTGGCTCGACCACTACCGAAAGCGCGGCCTCGCGGGGCTGTCGCCACCGCCCTCGATCCCGCCGCAGACGGCGCTTCTGACCGACGCCCAGTGGGAGCAGGTGCGAGACCATCTGCGCAAGGGCACCACGCGCACCCTCGAGACGTTGCGGCGATGGATCCGCGCGCAGTTCAACGTCGACGGGTCCTACTCGGGGCTGCGAAAGGCACTGCAACGCCAGCGGATCGCCCTCAAGGTGCCCCGACCCCGACATGAGAAGACCGACCGCGCCGCCCAGCAGGCGTGGAAAAAGGGGGGCTCGCCGAAAAGCTCACCGAAGCGATCGACCGGTCGCGCGCGGCCGAGCACAACGAGCCCGCGGCGCTGATCGAGACGCCGTCGGCACCGTCGGCGGTCGCTGCGGCTTCGCACGAACTGCCCGCGGCGGTGGGCGCAGTGCTGTTCTGCGACGAGATGCGCCTGGGCCTGCACGGGCAGGTACGCCGGGTGTGGGCGCCGGTGGGCGAGAAGGTCGAGCAGGTAATCCAGATCGTGTACCGCTGGCGCTACCTGCTGCTGGGGGTGGACCCCGTGGCGGGGCAGCTGAAGTGGGAGTGGGTGCAGAACATGAAGGGGACCACGCTCGGCCCCGTGATGGCCGCGTGGAAGGCGCAGGGGGTGATGGCCGCCGTGGTCGACGGCGCCCCCGGCCATCGCAGTGACGCGTTCAAGGCCGCGGCTCCGCCCGTGGTGCTGTTGCCCCCGTACTCGCCCGAGCTCGACCCGGCCGAACGCGTGTTCCGCGCGTTGCGCCCCGAGATCGAGGGGGAGCCCTACGCCTCGCTCGACGCCAAGCAGGCTCGGGCCGAGGCGTGGCTGCGCGAGCTCAACGCGGACCCGGCCAAGGTCCGCTCGCTCGTCGGATGGGCCTGGCTGGTGCCACAGGTTGCCGCCGCCACCGCCCCGCCCACGCCCACGCCCACGTGAATTCACGAACGTGTCGCGGGTGGAACGGTATAACTGCGCGGGCGCCGGGGGACAATCTCTCGATCGCTTCATGCCGATCGTGAAGCTCGCAGGGCCGAGGGCGCTCTTCCTCGTCGTGGCGGTCTGGTGCGCGCGTCGGTCGCGCCTCGCGCTCTGCGCGGTGACCACCCTCGCGGTGCTCTTCGCGTGCATCCCTGAGCTCGGCGGGCCGGTGTCGCTGCACCCCATCGCGCGCACCCTCTACGGGTACGTCGTCGACCTCGGCATGCTGAACCTCTCCGGCTTCCACCGCGCCGTGAACGGCATCGGCAACCTGAACCGAGGATGGAACGCGCGGGCACTGCTCCAGTGCACTCCCGTGTTCGCCGCCGGGGTCATGGCCCTCGCCCACCTCGACCGGCGGCACCCGCGGCACGCTGAGAGGCTCGCGGGCGTCGCAGCGGCGACGGCGGTCTGCGTGGGCCTGCTCTTCATCGGCGCGTTGCGCTCGCACGAGCCCGAGACCTCCCCGTGGGGCACGCCCTTCCTCAACGTGCGCTACCTCGCGATGCTCGCGCCCTGCGCGATGGTGCTCGCCGCGGTGGGGCTGGAGCGCTTGCCGTGGCGGCGGTGGCACCTCGCCTTCTGGGCGCTGCCCGCGCTGGCGGGCGTGGCGTGGCTCTCGGTGGTGCGCGACGAGGGCCAGCACATGCGGCGCTTCGCGACGCACGTCTGGCCGTTGGAACTAGCCGTGTGGCTGCTCGCGCTCCTGGGCGCCGGTCACCACCTCTCGCGAGAGTCGTCGACGAGCGTCTCGGTGCGGCTCGCGCGGCAGGGCGCGACCGTGCTCGCCGCGCTGTGCCTCGCGTACGGCAGCGCGATCACCCTTGGAGTTGACCGCGTCGCCGCGCTTACCCTGCGGACGGAGCAGGACACGCGGACGGAGGAGCTGCTCCGCGTCCCCGAGCGGGAGTTCATGCTCCTCGGCGGCTACGCGATGGACGAGGCGCTCGCCGCGCACGACGAGCGCGCGATCCACTTCGTGAACCTCGGGATGGACCCCAACGGCCACCCCCGCTCAGAAGTTCGGGTGCGGCGGTGGATCGCCGACGGCGGCGCGGTGTACCTCATCCAGGACGCCCCCGACGGGCCCTGGCACCCGCCGTGGCGCGGCCTTCAGCTCACGCTCGTCCCGGGCACGCGCTGCGTCTTTCGCGTCTCGCTCTGAGCCCGTCGCGAGGAGGTCAGCCTACGTCACGCCGCCCTTGCGACGGCCGCGCGGGCCGACCTACTGTGCGCGCCCTGGCACCCACCCGGAGGCGTCGCATGGCATCCGTGAAGTCGTACAAGTTCGGTGACCCCTCGGCCCCTCCCTTCTCCGACGATTTCGAGATCGTGAAGAAGGCCGTCTTGCAGGTCACCGACATCAAGACGAACCACAACAAGTACTACGCGATCGAGCTGCACAAGGGCACGGCCAAGGGCAAGCCCGCCTTCCGAGTGTTCACGCACTACGGGCGCACCGACGACCTCGAGACCAACCCCGACGCCGGCCAGAAAGAGTGCCGCTACGCCACCACCGAGGGCGAGGCGAGCGCCATCTACCAGTCGATCTACAACGAGAAGACGTCGCCCCGTAAGGGCTACAAAGAGGTCTCCCTCGCGTCGTCGAAGATCGGCTCGCAGAAGGCCCGCGGCACGAGCTCGGGCACCATCGACGCCAAGACCGTGCAGCGCCTCGCCGACGCCAAGGCCGCCAAGGGCGAGGCCATCCCCGTGATGCGCCACGACCTCTCGCCCGAGGTGGTCGACCTCGTGCGGTACATCTACGACGAGGCCACCAACGCGCTCACCACCACGGTGAACGTGAAGATCACCGCCAACGGAATCGAGACCCCCCTGGGCATCCTCACCCTCGGGCAGATCGAGAAGGGCGAGGCGATCCTCCAGGAGCTGTACAAGCTGTTCCAGTCAGGGGCGAAGGGCGGCGCGAAGAGCCTCTCGAAGATGGAGGACCTCTCGGGGGAGTTCTACAGCGCGATCCCGCACCGCATCGGGCGCACCCGCGACGCGATCAAGACCGCGGTCATCGACTCGATGGAGGACTTCCAGGCCAAGCAGGAGACCCTCCAGCTCATGAAGGACATGCTCCAGGTGAACGGCGACGCCGGGAGCGTCCTGTACGACTCCGAGGCCGGCGCGAAGTACGACGCGCTCAAGTGCAAGGTCGCCGTCGTGCCCCGCGGGTCATCGGTCTACAAGGAGATCGAAGACCACGTCGTGAAGAGCCAGGTGAAGTTCCACGGCATCAAGGTCGGGCAGATCTTCACGCTGAGGCGCGACGGCGAGCACGAGGTCTTCACCGACCACATCCCCGACCAGCGGCTGCTCTTTCACGGCTCGCGGATCAAGAACTGGGTGGGGATCCTCTCGCGCGGGATCCTCCTGCCGAAGATCGTCGTGAGCATGGGCGTGAACCGCACCGACGCGGGCTGGCTCGGCAACGGGATCTACTTCGGCGACGCCTCGTGCACGAGCGCGTTCTACACCTCGCCGGGCAAGCGCAACACGCGCTACATGGCCCTCGCGCGCGTCGCCCTCGGCAAGCGCAAGGAGTACACGAAGATCACCTACGGCATCACCGAGCCCCCCGCGGGCTTCAACTCCTGCCACGGGGTTCGCAGCAAGAAGGGCGTGAGCTCGCAGTTCGCCGACGACGAGTACGTGATCTACGACGGGCGCCAGCAGCGGCTGGAGTACCTCGTCGAGTTCACGATGTAGAACGGCAGAGGGAGACACCGCGATGGACCTCAAGGTGACGCTCGTCGACGTGAACCCGAAGATGGTCGCGGCCTGGCGCGAGGTCTTCGAGGACGAGGCCGACGTGACGGTGGTGCACGGCTCGATGCTCGACCAGAAGGTCGACGCCTGGGTCACCCCCACCAACAGCAAGGCGAACATGGACGGCGGGCTCGACGGGGCGATCCGCAAGCACCTCGGCGCGCGCATCCAGGTGCGGGTGCAGGGCGAGGTCGCCAAGCGCTACCAGGGCACGCTGCGGGTGGGCTTCGCGACCTGCGTCGAGACGGGCGTGGCCGTGCCCCGCTACCTCGTCTCGACGCCCACGATGCACGCCGCGAACGAAGACGTCTCCGACACCCTCAACGTGGCCCTCGCCGCCGCCGCCGCGCTCTTCGTCGCTGACGAGAAGGCCCGCGAGATCCCCGGGTCGCTCCAGTCGATCGCGCTGCCGGGCCTGGGCGCCAACACCGGCCGCGTGCCCGTCGAGATCTGCGCCGACCTCATGTGGACGGCCTACGACCTCGTGCGGAACAACCACTTCCGCAGCTTCGCCGAGGTGCGCGCGGCGCTCGAGGGCGCGCTCGGTGACCTCGGCAACCTGGCCCCCGCGGCGGCGATCTCCCCCGCGCCCAAGGCCCAGCACCACTACCCCGCGCCGGTGAAGGGCCCGCCCGTCGCGAAGCCTGTCGCGAAGGGCGGGGTGGTGGTGCCGCTGAAGCCCGCGGCCCCGGCGGCGAGCAAGAAGCTCGACGACTTCGACGACCACGAGTAGGGATGGTCGCGGTGGTGAGAGGAGCGGCGCGGTGATCCCGACGGTGCGACTGTTCAACCTGAAGGGGCCCGACCGCGTGGCCGTGGTCACGGTGCGCGCGGCCTGGGGTCGCCCCGGCGAGTGGACGGTGCAGGTAGCCCGAGGCCCCAACCGGCTCTCGCTCACGCAGGGCTCCACGCACGGCCCCTTCACCGGCGCCGAGCTCCCCGCGGCGCACGCGGCGGTGATCGACTCGCTCAAGTCCGGGGGCTTTCAGCGCTCGGGGCTGCGCCTGGTGCTGGCGCAGTTGAAGTCCGAAGACGTGAAGACCCGCGCCCACGCCGCGGGGCGCCTGGGGTGGATGGCCGATCCCGACGCGGTGCCCGCGATCCTCGAAGCGGCGAAGCGCAGCGAGTCAGACCTGAGCAACCTCGTCGACGCTCTGGGTCGTATCGGAGACCCGCGGGGCGTCCCCCTCGCCCGAGAAGAGAGCGAGCGAAAGCTCCTGTCTCGACGGAGGGCGGGCGTCGAGGCGCTCCGCAACCTGGGCGACGCGGTCGGCCTCGACGCGGCGGTGACTCGGGCCATGGCGCGCCTGCCCGACGTGACGCGCGACCTCGTCGAGAGCGCCGACCCCGACGACACCGACCCGCACACCCTCGACGCCGTCGACGCGACGCTCAAGGGCGTCGACCCGAAGGACGCCGGGCTCATCCTCGACGCGCTCTACGAGGTCGGCACGCCCCTGTGCGTGGCCCTCGCCCGTCGTCGCATGGCGCGCGGCCCCGTGGGTCGAGCGTACGTGTGGCGCTACGTGAAGAGCGTCTACAAGCGCGCGATGCTGCGCGGCGACGCCGACACCTTCGCCGAGCTCGCCCTGCGCTTCGAGCGGCGCTCCCCCGGCGACACCGGCGCGACGGCCAAGGTGAAGAGCGGCCTCGACGGGCAGACCCGCACCACGAAGATCTTCAACCCGGGCACGCAGAAGTTCGTGCGCCGCGCGGCGTGGAGGCACCTGCGCGCGCTCGGCCGCTGGCGCCCGGAGGAGTACACCCGCTTCGCCGCGGCGCTGCTCTCGGGCTACCGAGACACCGACAAGGCCCCGCCCAAGGGGGCGGGCGACGAGTGGGCGCGGGCGACGCTGTTCAACCACCTCCTGCGCGCGGGCGACCAGCGCTACCGCTACGACTGGCACTCGCTGCGCTTCACGAAGACGAGCGCCAAGGCCCCCGCCACCGACGCCCGCGTCGAGGCCTTCCCCGAGGCGTGGGACGCGCACCCCGCCGCGCTCCTCGACGTGCTGGTGGGCGCGACGGTGATGGAGGTCCACGAGTGGGCCTCGGCGGCGGTGACGAAGCGCCACCCGACGGTGGTGCACGGAGCGCCGATCGAGAAGGTGTTGCGCCTCCTCGACGCGCCCCACGACGGCACGGTGCGCCTCGGGGTCGACGAGCTCGGTCGGCGCTTCGACCCGCGGCGCCCTGACTGGACGCTCCTCGACCGCCTCGCCCGCGACGCGCGCCCCGTGGTGCAAGACTTCGCGCGGCGCTTCATCACCGAGACCGTCGACCTCTGGAGCCGCGACCGGGCGCGCGCGGGCGCGCGCCTGCAGACCCCTGACGCCACCACCCGCGCCCTCGTCGCGGGGCTCCTCACGGTGGCGCTCGGCGACGCGCCGAAGGAGTTCCGCGTGGCCCTCGCGGCGGAGCTCCTCGCGCTCCTGCGAGCGCCCGAGAGCTTCGAGGGCTCCCTCGACGGCGTCTCTCGGGTGGTGCGCGACGCGCTGATCGACGAGGTGGGCGCGACGCTCTCCCTCGACGCGGTGCTGGCGCTGGTGAACCAGTCGACCCCCGCCGCGCAGTCCGCGGGAGGGGCCTTGCTGGCGAGGCGTGGCGACGCCTTCGAGGCCCTCGGGATGCGCCGGGTGGTGGTGATGGCCACGCACGAGGTCGCCGCGGTGCGCCAGGCCGCGCACTCGCTCCTCGCGGCGCAGACCGCGGCGCTCGACGAAGACCCCTCGGTGCTCTTCGCGCTGGTGGAGTCGGAGTGGGCCGACACCCGCGCCTTCGCCTTCGACACGCTCCGTCGGGTGATCGACGTCCCGAGGCTGGGCCTCCAGGGCGTGTTGGCGCTGTGCGACTCGAACCGCGCCGACGTGCAGGGCTTCGGCCGCGAGATGGCGCTGGCGCACTTCGACGCCCTCGACGCGCAGGCGTTGCTGCGGGCGCTCTCGGAGCACCCCGGCGCGGAGATGCGCCGCTTCGCGCTCGACCTCGCGACGGCGCACCTCAAAGACGGCTTCATCGCCCTCGCGCGGCTGGAGGACTACTTCCGCCGCGCGATGCTCGACCTCAAGCCCTCGCGGGTGGAGAAGCGTCGGGTGGTGGAGTTCCTGGTGGAGCGCGGGATGCGCGACGAGCGGCAGGCCGCGGTGGCGGCGCGGGTGCTCGGAGACGTGGTGCGCACCAGGACCCGCGACGACTTCGAGCGGGTGATCGAGGCCCTGTTGAAGCTGCGGCTCCAGTACCCCGAGCTCGAGACGCCGCTGGAGGTGAGGGCGTGATCGTCCCGATGCGGTACGCGGGGCGGAGCGGCGTGGCCAACGGGCTGCGCGCGACGCAGGTGGGCCTCGCGACGAACACCCTGCGCGACGCGGCCTTCTTCTCGGGCACGCTCTCTCAACCCTTGCTCGTGCGCGAGGGCATGGCGGCGCTGCACTCGGTGGTGGTGAGCGACCTGAAGTGGCGCCCCCGCGACCGGCTGGCCTTCCGCGCGTGGCTCGAGGAGCAGGACAAGCGCTTCCTCTCGACGCTCAACGTGCGGAGCGAGTCTGTCCGCGCGCGCATCACCGAGCTCGAGGGTCAGCGCGACGCCCTCGACGCGAAGCGCATGAAGCGCCTCGCGCCCTTCTACAAGGCCCGGGCGGAGTACTTCGAGTGGGTGTGCTCCCACCGCTGGGAGCTGCAGTACCTCTTCGACCCGGTCGTGTCGGTGCAGCCCGACGAGGTGGCCTTCGAGGCCTTCTCCCGCGACGAGAGCTCCTACGCGCGCCTCGCCCTGCGCCGCGACCTCTTCGAGGACGTCGGCGACGAGGCCCTCGGCACCACCAACATCGATTTCAGCGCGGCGCTCCACCACGAGATGGAGCGCGTGCGGAGCTACCGCGCGACGCGCTTCAGCGTCGACCGCGGGGGCTTCACCGTCGAGCGCGAGGGCGAAGGCGCGATCCGCGAGAAGAAGATCGAGCTGCCCGAGTCGTGGGTGAAGGGCTTCCTCCAGGTGCAGTCGGTGATGACCCTGGGGCTGACGAAGCTGAAGCTCGCGCCCGTCGACGTCTTCAACATCGGCCGCGCGCTGAAGCGCCGCCGCGCGAGGGTCTCGCCGAGGGCCCTGCGCTGGGAGCTCACGCCGGGCAAGCCCGCGAAGGTCGTGCTCGAACCCTGGGAAGAGGTCATCGAGCTGAGCCCCGTCGCCGTGTACGACGGCGCGAAGCCCACGAGCGTGCGTACCTGGGGCCGTGACCGGCTGCTGGTGCTGGAGCGGTTGATCCCCGCGGCGACGGGCTTCACGGTGTTCTTGTCGGGCGCCGCGATGCCGACGATCTGGCTCGCGGACCTCGGGCCCATGCGCTTCACCCTCGCGCTCTCGGGCTGGACCGACAACGACTGGACGGGGGGCGCGAAGTTCGACCTCCTCTCGCGGCGCCTGCGCTGCACCACCGCGGAGCTCGCGAGCGCGTACGACGCCCTGCGCTCGCTGCGAGCGGGCACCGACGCCGACCTCGCCGCCGCGGCGGGCCTGGGCCTGGAGAAGGCCCGCTCGGCGATGTCGTACCTCTGCCAGACGGGCCGGGCGATGTACGACCTCGCCGCGGGGATGTACCGCCACCGCGAGCTCTTCGACGCGCCCTTCACCGTGGCCGAGGCGACGGTGACCGCGAGCCTGGGATCGCCCACGGAGGACGAGCCCGAGTCGCTCAGCGCCGAGGCGATCTTCAACGGCGGGGGCGTGTTCATCACCGCGCGTCGCAAGGTCGACGGCGGGCACAAGCTCACCGGGAGCGTGAGGGGCTCGTCGGGGCCTCGGGTGCGCCCGGTGCTGCACGTCGACGACTCAGGCAAGGTCGTCGACGCGAGCTGCAGTTGCGCGGAATTCGGCAAGCATGGTCTAACGCGGGGTCCTTGCGAGCACGTGCTCGCGCTCCGGCTGGCGCACATGCGCAAGCTGGAGGAAGAGGGCTCCTGAAGGGAGGGAGGTCGGCGGTCGCGACGACGTTGAAGTGAAGCCATCGATCGGGGACGGAGCGCGGGGAGCGATGTCAGCAACCCGCGCGGTGCTACGCCGCGTATGCCGAAGCGCCCTCCATCCGTCACGCGCCCGTTCGTCTCTGGCGTACCGCGGGGGTCTCGGCCGCCGAC
>JAEYZO010000819.1 GCA_023428035.1 Pseudomonadota bacterium
ATCACCGCGAGCACGTCGGGGTCGCCCTCGCCGCGGTCTTCGACGAAGGCGCCGTAGGCCCGGAGCGCGCCGGCCACGTCTCCCCGCTCCGCCGCGACGCGGATGCTGCGGGTCGCGCCGACGCAGCCGAGGGTCAACGCGACGAGCAAGAGGGAGCGGGCGAGCACCCGGCCACGGTAGTCCAAAGCGGCGCCCGCGCTCGCGGCTCTGGTCGAGGGAGGTCGGGAGGGGCCAGGCTACCCGTCGGCTGGGCTCAAGATACCCTCTGGGCATCTCAGGTTACCCGTCGGGTATCTCAGGTTACCCGTCGGGCATCTCAGGTTACCCGTCGGGTATCTCAGGTTGCCCGTCGGGTACCTTCGGGCCCGCCCTGCACCCGCTATCCTGCGTCGTCGTGCGCCCTGCCCTGCTCTCGCTCTGCTCCGTCGCCCTCCTCCTCGGGGGCCGCGCCCTCGTGGCCCAGCCCCGCGCGGTCGAGCCCCCCTCCTCCGACCGGGTGCTCGTGCCCGCCGGGCCCTTCATCATGGGCTCCGACGACGCCGGGGAGCGCGACGAGCGCCCGCGTCACCGACGCTTCCTCCCAGCGTTCTACATCGACCGCACCGAGGTCACCCGCGGCGACTACAACCGCTGCGTGGTGGCGCGAGTCTGCACCTCGCCGCGACCCCTCGACGAGCGCTTCAGGGACCCGCGGCAGCCCGTCGTCGGCGTCGACTGGCACCAGGCGACGGCGTACTGCCGGTGGGCCGGCGGGAGGCTCCCCACCGAGGCCGAGTGGGAGAAGGCCGCGCGCGGCTCCGACGGGCGCACCTACCCCTGGGGAGAGACCTACCCCAACAACAGGCTCACCGCGTACGGGCGCAGCGAGCGCACGGGGCACCCCGACCCCGTAGGGACCCACCCCACGAACGCGTCGCCCTACGGCGCCCTCGACATGGGCGGAAACGTCTGGGAATGGGTCGACGACCCCTACGACCCCTACGCGTACCAGCACCCCGAGCGGCCCGCGACCTGCGAGAGCGCCCTCGCCGCCCTCGCCGACCTCAGGCGCCGTCGCGTGCGGGGCTTCACCGGGAGCAACCCCCTGCCCACCACCTGCGAGCGCGTGCTCCGGGGCGGAGGGTGGAACTACGGCGGCGAGGGCCTTCGATCGTCGAACCGCGTGCACCACCCGCCGGGGTTCCGTCTGGTGATGTCGGGCTTCCGCTGCGCGGCCGACGCGCCCGCGGGGGCCGTCAGCGACGCCGGCTCGGGCTCGTGATCCAGGCGTAGCCCGCGGCGCACGCCACGATCATCGCCGCCGCGAGGTGACGCGTGACGGCGGACCCGAGCGGCAACCGCGGCGAGACGCGGTGAGTCCACACAGGGCCCGCGGCCCACGCGAGGGCGAGGAGGAGGAGCAGGGCCGAGGCGCCCCACGCGACGACGAGGCGGTGCCCTCGGGCGAAGGAGCGCCCCGCGCGGAAGGCGAACCACGCGAGCGCGCCGTGCAGGAGCGAGAAGGTCAGCGCGACCGGGGGCGCGTCGGCGGACTCGCGGAGCGGAGAGGTAGAGAGCGCGACGGCGGCGAGGAGGGGCGGCGTCGCGGAGAGCAGCAGCGACGCGGCGAGCGGAGGGACGGCGCGGGGGAGCTTCGTGAGCCGCTCAGCGACGGTCGGTGGGCGCGCCGTCTACGTCGGGGGCGGGCGCGGGCTGGCCGTCGGCGGTCTCGACCCGACGGATGATGTTGGGCTTCGGCGCGATCATCATGATCATCTGCTTGCCGTCGATGGCCGGGTGGCTCTCGATGTTGATCATCCCTTCGAGGGCCTTGACGATGTCGTCGAGCACCTCGCGGCCCTTCTCGGGGTGGGTGATCTCTCGGCCGCGGAAGCGCACCGTGATCTTGGCCTTGTTGCCCTCCTCCAAGAACCGCTTGATGTGCTTGATCTTCGTCTCGAGGTCGTGCTCGTCGGTCTTGGGGCGGACCTTGACCTCTTTGATCTCGACGACGTTCTGGTTCTTGCGGGCGATGTTGGCGCGCTTCTTCTCCTCGTACTTGAACTTGCCGAAGTCCATGATCTTGCAGACCGGGGGGTCTGCCTTCGGGTTCACCTCGACGAGGTCGAGACCATCCTCCTGCGCCTTACGGATGGCGTCCTGGCTGCTCATGATCCCGAGCTGGGTGCCGTCGGCGGCGATCACGCGGACCTCGGGAACCCGGATCCGGTAGTTCACCCGCACCTGCGGCTGCCTCTGATTCCTGTCCATCGGTCCCTTGATCGGAATCGGCGTGGCTCCTTGTCTTGGAGGACCCGTCAGGTCCCCAACAGTTGATTGAGTCTCAGTGAGAAGGTCTACCGCGCGCGCCCGAGCGCGCGGAGACGTGAGGGTCGCGGGAGAAGCGGGTGACGTCAAGGCTCCGCGGAGCCTCGCCGCTCGCGCCACGGAGGTAGCGCGTCGTTGCGGTGAGAGCTGGCGGGACTTGCATCAACAGGGAGGAGGGAGGAGTAGGCGCGAGCGGGCTTGAACCGCTGACCCCCACCGTGTCAAGGTGGTGCTCTACCACTGAGCTACGCGCCTGCGGGGAGCGCGGTTTCTCCCATGACGCTCGGGGGAGTGTCAAGGGAGTTCTCGACCGTCGCGCGCTTCGACGTGGAGCCCCAGCGCGGCGCCCCTGTGCCGCGGGGTCGAGTCTGTGACACCTGCGTCGAGCGCCGGCTTCACGC
>JAEYZO010000821.1 GCA_023428035.1 Pseudomonadota bacterium
CGGCCGCTCCTCGTCGCTGAAGACGTGAAAGACCCCCGTGTCGAGCGCGACGTCGAAGTCCGTCGGCAGCCCTTCGAGCGAGAGCGCGTCGCCCACCGCCAGCGTGAGGGTCACGCCCTCCCGCTCAGCGAGCGCCCGGGCCTGCTCCACCGCGCGCGGGGCGTAGTCGATCGCCGTCACCGCCGCGCCGTGCCTCGCGACGTAGACCGCGTTCTCGCCGGTGCCGCAGCCGACGTCGAGCACCTTGCCCCGCAGCGCGCCCCGAGCGACCAGCGCCTCGACCACGGGCTGGGCCTTGCCGGTCACCCACGGCGGCGGATCACCCTCGTACGCGGCGATGAAGCGGTCGGAGCTGCGTTCCATGGCGCGGGAGTATCCGCCCCGGTGACGAAGGCGTGAAGCCCCGCGGGGCCGATGGTGTACGCTCCGCCACACCCTCATGACCACCCCGCTGCCGCTCGACCCCGAGGCCGCGAGCCTCGCTCCCAACACCGTCTTCGCCGACAGCGAAGGAGGGCCTCTGATCGTGATGAGCCGCTCGGCGGCGCCGCGGTGGGGCGGCGTCTTCGACGACGCGGGGGCCAACGTCTACGGCTCGGAGCGCTGCGACTACGACCGCGCGTGCGAGGTCGCGTTCGCCGTGATCGACGTGGGCGACGCGCGCGCCCTCACGCTCGAGACGCCTGACAACAGCGCCTTCGTGCGGCGCCCCGAGGGGGCGCTCATCGCGCGCTGGGTCGGCGCCGACGACGCCACGACGCTCCTCACCGCGGCGCTCGCCCTGCCCGACCAGGCCTTCACGGAGTCGGTCGGCGAGCTCCCCCACGACGGCGGGCCGCTGGTGATGTTCGACTCGGCCTCGCGCGGCGCGGCGCTCGACCCGGCGCGCACCGCGGAGGTCGACCTCCCGGCGGGCGTCTACGCCGTCGACCTCTGCGTCGAGTGGGCGGGGGACGTGATCGGCGACGACGGCGCGCCGCACCAGACCATGCTGCAGGCGCTCAGGCTCCGGCGCGTGTAGCCCGCGACGCCCACACCCCGCCGCGGGTACGATCTCCCCGCCTGTGGACGCGCTCTCCACCGCTCGCTCCCTCGCCGCGTCGCGCCCCGGCGCGAAGCTGCCCTGCCCGCTCTGCGCTGTGAGCGTGAAGGCCGCCAACCTCGACGCGCACGTCGCGAAGGTCCACCCCGCCGCGTCCCCCGCGCTCCCGCCGTGGACGGGTATCGACCGGCGCGTGATGCGCTCCCTCGCAGTCGCGCTCGGCCTCGTCGCGGTCGCGACGGTCGCCCTCGGCGCGAGCCGCGCCGCGCCTCCGGGCTCTCCCCTCACGTGGGGCCTCGTCGCGGCGATGACCGCACTCGGCGTGGCCCTCTTCGTGGCCTTCCTGGGCGTGATGCGCGCGACGCTCTCCCTCGACGGAGATGTCATCACCCTGCGCCACAGCCTCGGCCTCGGTCGCGTCACCGCCCGGCTCCCCCGCGCGGTGCTGATGGGCGCCCTCACGGCGAGCCGCCCCAGCATCCCCGGAGCGGGAGACGCGCCTGACCCCGACCCCGTGACCGTGCGGGTGGGCTGGTACCTGCGCCTCGGAGGCATCGTGATCGGGTGCCGGCAGTCGACCTCCTTCGCCTCGCACTGGAGCGACGACGGATGGACGCGCGGCCCGCGGCGCATCACCTGCGACGTGGTGTTGCCCCAGGCCGCGATGGTCGCGCTGGAGTACGCGCTCGCCGCGCGGGGGTCGCTCTCACCGAGGGAGTGACCCGCTCAGCGCGGGCAGAACGCGGGCGCGCAGCGCATCTCAAGGCACGCCCCGCTCGCGCACTGGTACCCGACGAGGCACTCGGCGCCGTCGGCGCGGAGCGAGGCGCAGCCCTCGCGCGTGCTGCAGAACGCGCCCGTCGGGCACACCGCGGGCGGGACGTTGCAGGGGTCACCGATCTCCGCGCGGACGGTGACGCACACGCCGTCCGCGCAGCGGAAGGGCGCGGCGCACGCGCGGGTGTAGCGGTCGTCGTCGACGCAGGGCTCGCCCTCGCCGAGCACGAGCGCGACGCGACACCGCCGCTCACCGTCAGGGTCGACGGGAGACTACACGCAGCGCGCGAACGGGACGCAAGCGCTGTCGCAGGGCTCGCCCCAGCCCGGCGGCGGCGGGGGGCCCGTTGGAGGACCAGGGCCCTGGCCGACGCGGCAGTATCCGTGCGTTCGCGGCCCGTCGCTCCAGTCGCAGAACAGCCCTGTGGCGCAGCGATACTCAACGCGGTCGCAGGGCTCTCCAACGCCTCGTCGATAAGGGCCGCGACAGCGACGCACGCTGCCCTCCTCACGGCAGAAGAGCCCCTCTGCGCAGGCTTGGGCGACGCCCACGCCGTTGACCTCGACGACGCTGCACACGCCGCCCTCGACCTGGCGCTCCCCGCGTCGGATCACGGCCGTGCAAGCGCCGCCCAGACACTCCGCGATCCCTCGGGGGAGCATCGCGCACTCCCTCGACGTGCGGCACGCGCCGTTCAGCGCCACCCGTGGAGCGCAGCGGCCACGACACCCGAGCTCGCGCGATGCACTCGACGACGGATCGTAGATCCGTCGCACCACAAGTCGGCGGCGCACTCGGCGTCCGTCGCGCACGGCGCGCCTGCGGCGAGCTCGCCGAAGAAGAGCCGCGATGGGTCACAGAGCGAGTCCTGGCGACCGAGGTCTCCGCAAGTCTCGCGGGCCAACGCGAGGCAGCTCGCGAGACGGTCGACATTGATCCTCGCTCTCCCCTCGCGCACCGCGCGCGCCCAGAGCGGCGGCATCTCGCGATCTTCCTCGAACAGCTCCCTCGCCTCTCCGCGCGCGCAGCGGTCGACCACCTCACCCGGGGCGCCTCGCAACTCGTTGGACGCGCCCCAATCACACCGCGCTCCCTGCTCGCACAGCGCGCCTTCGCGCCGCGAGCGCGCCCTCGACGGTCGTGGGGACCTCGCCCACGTCGTGCGTCGCGGGGCCGTCTCCCATTGACGCTCCATCGAGCGACGCGGTGGCGTCGGCTCGCGCGCCGCCGTCGCC
>JAEYZO010000836.1 GCA_023428035.1 Pseudomonadota bacterium
CCGTCGCCCTCGTCGCCTGCGCGGGCGACCCGGGTCCGTCTCCCCTCGACGCCGCCTCCCCCCTCGACGCGAGCGCCGACGCGGTCGACGCGCCCCCGCCGCCCATCACCGGGCCCGCCCGCGCGAGGGTGCGCCGCTACGACTACGCGCTCGACATCACCTCCGACGCGACGCGCGCCGCGCTCACCCTGGAGCTCACCCAGGCCGGCGACTGCCTCACGATCCCGTGCAGGCTCACCGCCGTCGACGCGGTCACCGTCGACGGAGCGCCCGCGAGGGAGGTCTCCCTCACCGACGGCGCGCTGCGCTTGTGCGAGCCCACCGGCCGCGGGTGGCCCGTCGGCGCGACGCCCACCGTCGAGGCCCGCGCGACGCTCCCCCGCGCCACGTGGAGGCCCACGCAGGTCGGCTACTCCACCCGCCGCGACCGCGAGGGCAACGACTTCACCTACCTCCAATCGTGGGTGGGCCAGTGCGACCGCGCCGGGCCCTGCGACAACGACCCCTCGGCCTTCGCGACCTACCGCTTCGAGGTCACGCACCCCGCGGGCACCACCGTGCTCTGCCCGGGTACGATCACCCCCGGCGACGAGCGCACGGTCTGCGAGTTCACCCACGAGGGAGGCCCCACCTACTCGACCTTCGCGGTGATGGCGGGGCGGAGCTGGAGCCCCGTGGAGCTCGGCGTGGCCTCGGGCGTGCGGCTCACGCTCTACGACCTGCCCTCGTCGGGCATCGCGGCGGCGATCGACCCGGCGCGGCTGCGCGCCTTCGTGTCGTGGATGAGCGCCACCTTCGGCCCCTACCCCTACGGCGACGCCCTGCGCCTCGTGGTCGCGCCGATGTACTGGGCGGGCTTCGAGCACCCGGGGAACATCGCCATCAGCGAGACCCTCGCGCGCGGGCGGCCCGAGCACACGATCCTCCACGAGATCGCGCACCAGTGGGCGGGCGACCAGACCACCCTCGCCGCGGTCGACGACTTCGTCTGGAAGGAGGCCGCCGCGGAGTACCTCGCCTTCACCTTCGAGCGGGAGCAGGGCCCCGCGAGCGTCGCGGCGGCCACGCTCCAGGTGTGGCGCGACGCGTCGAGCGCGCTGCGACACCACCCCGTCCCCGTCACCCCGGTGCCCCTCGTGGACTTCTACGGCTCGGCCTACGGCCCCGGGCCCATGGTGCTGTTCCGCCAGCTCGAGGCCTTCAGCGACCGCGCGCGGGTGCTCGCCGGGCTGCGCGGCGTACTCGGCCGACCCCGCGCCCTCTCGGTGTCGGACCTCCGCGCCTCGCTCGAGCGCGAGACCGGGCTCTCCCTCGGCGGCTACGTGCCGGGCTGGCTGCGCGGTGACGGCGCGCCCACCTGGCCCACGGTGCGCGTCGCCCGCGCCGGCGACTCCGGCCCGTGGACGGTCACCCTCGACCCCCGAGGTGAGTCTCGCGGGTGTCGCTTCACCGTGCGCTTCGAGGGCGCCGAGGGTCAGCGCGCCGAGGTCCGCTTCGACATCGCCCCCGACGGCTCGGGCGAGCGCGCGCGCACCGTCACCGCCGACTTCGCGGTGGCCCGCGTGCTCATCGACCCCGACCGTGAGGCGCTCGTCTACCCCGACCCGACCAACCCGAGCTTCGCGCGCGTCGCGCTGCCCCCGCCCGCGACGCCCTGGCTCGCGCCCTGAATCGACATCGAGGCTTCCGCTCTCGCGCTCGGGCGCTATGGTGTTCTCATGCGTCCGATCGTGGTCTTCGGGGCCGTCGCGTCGGCGATGGTCTGCTGGCTCTCCGCGCGGATGTGGTGCGGAGACTCCTACGCCGTCTGGCGGCTGAGCTGCATCCTCGGCGCGTGGGCCCCCCTCGGCGCCGCGGCCGTCGTCCTCTACGTGCGCGCCACCGGGCACCGCGAGAGCAGCGTGCTCGCCGCGTGGCTCGTGCGCGCCATCGGCATGCACTGGGTGCTCGTGTGGCTCGTCGGCATCTCCGACTGGCTCCGCGGCCCGCCCCGCGCCGTGCCCGCCTGGAACACCGACGTCGGCATGCCCCTGGTCTTCCTCGCCTTCGTGCCGGTCTTCGCCCTGAGCGTCGCCGCCCTCGGCTGGATGCTCTCCCTCGCCCGCCGCATGGCCCCGCGACACCCGACGTCGACGTCGTCTGACTCCGACGCCCCGACGCCCTACCGCGGCGCGCGCGCCTCGCGCCTCTCCCTCGCCCCCGCGGCCCCCTCGCGCGCGCCGGTGCTCGCCTCCGCGGTCGGCGCGGCCAGCGCGTGGGTCGCCCTCGCGGCCCCCGTCGACCCCACTATGGTCCTCGGCGCGAGCGCCCTCGCCCTCGCGGTGATGTCCTTCCGCTCGCCGCGCGCGATGGCCCCGAGCGCCGTCTCCATCGCCGCCGTCACGGGCGCGCTCCTGGCGCGCGACTGCGGCTTCGACCTCGCGTCCCCCGCGGGTGTCAACCGCTTCATGGCCTGGCCCGCCGCGACCGCGGCGGCGGTGGCCGTGTACCTCCTCGTGCTCGAGGCCCGGCTCACCCTCCGCCGCGTCGCCGCGGGTTGAGGTCTCAGCCGGGAGTCACCTGGTCGGGCCGCACCCACAAGGGCGCCGACCCGTCGTCCCACTGCACCAGCAGCATCGAGCCGTTGTTCTCCACCACGGTCGCGCCGTAGTACTGCCCGTCGCTCCACTGGGCCATGCAGTGCGCGCCGGGCATGAACCCGCCGCCCTTGCCGTAGCCGCCCTTGGCGTACGCGGCGTTGTCTACCCCGTGGTCGTAGCCGCCCTTGGCGTACGCGGCCTTGTCCATCGCCGGGTCGTAGCCGCCCTTGGCGTACGCGGCCTTGCTCATCGCCGGGTCGTAGCCGCCCTTGCCGTGGGGGTCGTAGCCGACGTCGTGCTGGCCGTACACGGGCTTGCCCATGGGGCTCATCCCCGGGTGCATCCCGCCCATCATGCCGGGCTGGTAGGGCTGACCGATCACCTGCAGGTCGAGGCCCGCGCCGGGGTCGATCTCGCCGTCGATGTCAGCGTTGGCGCTCACCCGGTACGAGACCATCCCCGGAGACGACCCGTACGCGTCGGGCGGGATGATGATCTGGAAGGGGAACTGATAGGTCTGGCCCGGCTGCGCGGCGAAGGGCCCGGTGACCTGCATCGCGGGGGAGACGTCGCGGGTCTGCTGCTGCATCTGCCCCGAGGGCTGCGGGGTCTGCATCGAGCACGAGAGCTTCACCGTGATGTTGGTGATCTGCTGCGCCCGGCGACCGGCCTGGAAGACCGCGATGCCCTGGAGCGTCTGCCCCGCGTGGATCTGCTGGAATTGGAGCTGGAGCGAGAGCGAGCCGCCGCCGACGCCGAACGAATCGAAGAGTCCCATGGGTTCGATGACCTCCCGCCTGGGGCGCGCCGCTTCCGGGGCCCGGGCGGGGAGACGATACGCCGCTCGCTCCCAGGTCGAACAGGGCGATCGACCCGATAGATCCGAGGGAGTTGTCACCCGGTCGCGGGCGGGGGCATCATCAGGGCGAGGCGCGCGACCGGGCGCGCCCACCGGGGAACAGTGCTGCCATGAGCGAGCTCCTCTCATCCCGCTGGCTCGCGTGCGAGCAGGCGCGGCTCAAGCTCGCGCGGCTCAAGGTCGAGGGCGACGACGCCCTGACCCGAGCGTTCGCGCGCGCGACCGAGATCTGCTCCCACGCGCTGAGCGTGAAGCGCGTCGGGATCTGGGAGCTCGACGAGGAGGCCTCGGGGCTGCGGCTCGTGCACCTGCGCGACGAGGCCGACCCGACGCAGGGCGTCGGGGCCTTCCTGCCCATCGACGACCTCGGGGCGTACGAGGAGTTCCTGCGGACCCGGAGGATCCTGGCCGTCGACGACGTGACCACCTCGCCCTTCACCATCGCGCTCGTCGACGCGTACTTCGCCCCCCTCGGGATCACCGGGACCCTCGACGCGCCGATCTACCGCGAGGGCCGGGTCGTAGGGGTGGTCTGCCACGAGCAGCGCGGCGGCGCCCGGGGGTGGACCGCCGACGACGCGGCCTTCGCGATCTCGGTCGCGGAGATGGTCGCGCTCCTCTACGCGAGCGACGCGCTCCGGCGCGCCGAGGTGCAGGCCATCGAGGTCGAGCGAGAGTTCCAGGACGCGCTGCGCTCCGACGCCCTCGCGGAGCTCGCGCGGAGCATCTCGCACGACGTGAACAACCTCCTCGGCGCGATCACGATGCAGACCTCGCTCCTGCGGCGGCGCCCCGACGACCCCGACTTCGTCGTCGAGACCGGCGGGAGGATCCTCGAGCTGGTCGACCTGGCCGCGCGGCTGACCAAGCACCTGCTGGAGTACGCGCGGCGCCCCTCCCAGACCCGGAAGCGCACCTCGGTGCGGGCGGCGCTCGAGCGCAGCGCGCCGATGCTCCGGTCGCTGGCGGGCGAAGAACGAGCGGTGACCGTGCACGCCGAGGGCGTCGACGAGGCGGTCGAGGCCACGATCGACCCGCTCAAGCTCGAGCAGGTGCTCAGCAACCTCGTGGTGAACGCGCGCGAGGCCACCGAGCCGGGCGGCGTCATCGCGCTGCGCGCCCGCGCTGAGGTCCAGGAGACCGACCGGGGCCCGGCCCACGTCGTCGTGATCGAGGTCGAAGACGACGGCCGGGGCATGGACGCCGCGACCCGCCACCGCGTGTTCGACCCGTGGTTCACCACCCACCCCAACGGCGGCCACCGCGGGCTGGGCCTCACCACGGTGCAGACGATGGTGCACGACGCGGGCGGCACCATCGCGGTCGACAGCGCGCCGGGCCGGGGCACGCGCTTCACCCTCACGCTCCCGCGCGAGGGCTGAGCGGGTTCAGAACGAGGTCGCGCCGGGCCCGAGGATGATGGCCGGCCCCGTCGCGGGGGCCGCTGAGGGCTGGGGCCGCGTGGTCGACCAGGGCTGACCGGTCATCGGCGCCGCGGGCCTCGCGGGCGAGGTCGGCGTCGGCGTCGCGGCCACGCCCCACC
>JAEYZO010000886.1 GCA_023428035.1 Pseudomonadota bacterium
CCACTGCGCTGGGGTGATCTCGTCGACGGGCCTCACACCACCCTCGCGAGCACGCACTTGAGGTAGCGCCCCTCGTCGAAGGCCGCGGGGGAGGGGTGGTCGGCCCCCGCGCCCGTGGTGCGCAGCACTACCAGGTCGCGCCCCGCGTCGCGCGCCCCCGCCGCCGCCGCCCGCAGCAACTCGTCGACGGTCACGCTCCCCGAGCACGAGCAGGTGAAGAGCAGCCCGCCCGTCTCGACCCTGGCCACGGCGAGGGCGTTGGTCCTCCGGTAGTGCTGGAGCGCGTCGCGCACCTCCTTCGCGCGCGCGGCGAGCTTGGGCGGGTCGCACACCACCAGGTCGAAGCGGCCCGGCAATTCATCGTGGTCGCCGAGCACCTTGCGGGCGTCTCCCTTGATGAAGCGCGCGGCGCTGAGCCCGTTGGCGCTCGCGATGGCCCTCGCGCGCTCGATGGCCGGGGCGGAGCTGTCGACGCCGAACACCTCCCTCGCGCCGGCCTTGAGCGCCGCGAGCGCGAAGCCGCCCGTGTGGGTGTAGAGGTCGAGCACCCGCGCGCCCTTCGAGAGCGCGGCGACCATCGCGCGGTTGTCGCGCTGGTCGAGGTAGTAGCCGGTCTTCTGGCCTCCGCCCTCGTCGCCGGGGGCGGTCACCTCGACCTCGATGTCGTTCTCGCGGAAGCGCAGCGGGCCCGTGGAGCCGTCGGCGCTCCAGCGCAGTCCCTCGGTGGCCTCGACCCCCTCGAGGGCCTGGTGCCTCGCCGAGGAGACCTCGAAGATGCGCCTCACGCCGAGGTGCGTACGGAGCGCCTCGAAGACGAAGCCCTCGCGGCGCTTCATGCCCGCGGTGAGGAGCTGCACGCACGCGGCGTCGCCGAAGCGGTCTACGATGAGCCCGGGCAGGCCGTCGCCCTCGGCGTTCACCACGCGCAGGGCCGTGGTGCGCTCCGAGGGGAGACCCAGGAGCTCCCTCCGCCACCGCGACGCTTCGCCGATACGGCGCGAGAGGAAGGCCCCGTCGAGGCGCTGCCCGGCGTCGCGGGTGAGGAGGCGCACCGGGATGGCGCTGCCAGGGGAGTAGTACCCGCGGCCGAGGGTGTTGCCGCGGGGGTCGCGCACCTCGACCTCGTCGCCGGGCTCGGGTTCGCCCTCGACGCGGCCGATGGCCTGGGCGTAGACCCAGGGGTGGCCCATCCAGACGGGCTGCACGTGGCCGGGGCGGAGGTAGACCGTCGCGCTCATCGCGGGCGCATCGGTAGCACAGCTCCCCGCGCGGCAGACGGCTCAGAGGTGAAAGTCGCCGCGGGCCTCGGGCTGGTAGAGCACCTCGAGCACCCGCACCGTCACGGTCTGACCGCTGGGCAGGGGCCAGGGCATCGCGTCGCCGACCGAGAGCCCGAGCAGGGCGTTGCCGAGGGGGGAGAGCACCGAGATGCAGCCCCTCTCGGGGTCGGCGTCCCAGGGGTAGACCAGGGTGCGTACATAGCTGCGGCCGTCGTCGAGCTCGAAGCGCACCCGGGTGTTCATCGTCACCACGTCGTGCGGCACCGCTCGCGGGGGCACCACGTCGGCTCGCGCGAGCTCCGCGTCGAGGCCGGCGCCCTCCGCCGGCGCGAGCTCCCGGAGCTTCGTCGAGAGCAGCTCGTTCAGCCGACGCCAGTCCTGGTCGGTCACGTAGATCCGCGGCTGTAGGGCGCGCGCGCCTGGCGTCGTCGAGGTCTCCATCTCAGGGGACTTCACGGCGCCACCAGCGCGCCGGGACGCTGCGGGTCGAGGCGCTCTCGGCGCAGGTGCCGCGTGAGGGCACGCTGCACGGCGCGCCAGGTCGTGCGAGCCGCCTCGTCGATGGCGGCGTAGAGGTCCTCGTGGGTGACCGAGACCACCGCGGTGCGGTGACGGTCGAGGGTGACCACCACCCGGCAGCGCTTGTCGACGCCGCCCCGCGAGCCGTTCACGTCGTCGAGCCGCACCGAGACGTGGGTGACCCGCCCCGCGGCCTGCGAGAGGGCGGCCCCCACCCGATCCGTGACGTGCTGCGTGAGCGCGGGCGTGAGCTCGAAACCGAGAGACCTTGTGTCGATGTCCATGTGGTCGCCTCCTTGGAGAGGAACCTGGAGCCGGCGATAGACTTAGGCCATGACAAAGTCTCAACGCCTCGCTTTGGTTTCATCAAAGTGTCGGAGGGAGCCCTCGTGAGCCTGAACTACCACCACCTTCACTATTTCTGGGTGGTCGCGCGGGAGGGGAGCATCGTGCGCGCCGCGGAGGAGCTGCGCGTGTCGCAGCCCACGATCAGCCTCCAGCTCAAGGAGCTCGAGGGCGCGCTGGGGCGAAGGCTCTTCGAGCGCGCGGGGAGGGGCCTGGCGCTCACCGAGGTCGGGCGGGTGGTCTACCGCTACGCCCAGGAGATCTTCGCCCTCGGCGAGGAGCTCTTGAGCGCGGTGGAGCACCAGCCCTCGGGTCCGACCCTGCGGCTCTCGGTGGGGATCGTCGACGTGATCCCGAAGACCGTGGTGCAGCGGCTGCTCGCGCCGGCGCTGGCGCTCCCGCAGTCGACGCGGCTGGTGTGCCGCGAGGACAAGGCCGACCGGCTCCTCGCCGACCTCGCCGCGCGTCGCTTCGACGTGGTGCTGAGCGACGCCCCCATCGGCACGGCGCTGCAGCTCCGCGGGTTCAACCACCTGCTCGGGGAGTGCGGGCTGTCGTTCCTCGCGGCGCCTGCGCTGGCGGAGCGGTACCGCCGGGGCTTTCCGCGCTCCCTCGACGGGGCGCCGCTGTTGCTGCCGACGGAGAGCACGGCGATGCGCCGCGGGATCAACCTCTGGCTCGACGCGCTGCGGGTCCACCCAGTGGTGGTGGGGGAGTTCGACGACGCGGCGACGATGGCGACCTTCGGCCGCGCCGGGGTCGGGGTCTTCCCCGCGCCGTCCTTCGTGGAGAACGAGGTGCGCCGCGAGCACGCGGTGAAGCTGGTGGGCCGCACCGACCGGGTGCGCGAGCGCTACTACGCGATCACCACCGAGGCCCGGGCCTCGCACCCCGCGGTGGCCGCGATCCGCGACGCGAAGCACGCCGAGGTCCTCACCGACCCGCTCCGCCGCCCGAAGGGGTCTGCGGGGCGCTGACTACTTCGGGTCGCGGTGTACGGACTCCATCGAGAAGGCGGGCAGGCACACGGCGATGTACTCCGCGCCGTCGTCGCCCGGGGTGGAGTAGCGGACCCACTCTCCCTCGTGTGCGACCACGGCCTGACCCGCGGTGACGTCGAGGGAGCCGCCCTCGTGCTCGACGCGGAGGGTGCCGCGGAGCACGACGGTGAACTCGTCGAAGTCGGGGCGCTGCCCGGGCTCGACCCATCCACCCGGGGAGCGCATGTGGGCCACCGAGACGGCGGAGGTGCCGCTGTTCACGCGGCCGACGTACTCGTCGATGAGCTTGGGCTTGCTCCCCGCGGCGGTGACGCGCGAGGGCGAGGCGATGAGCGTGGGCATGGCGGGGGGCAGAGGGTAGCGAGGAGCGAGGCCGGAGCGGTAGGAGGGGCGCGCGATTGATCCGCGCCTACCTCGTCGCGCGTGGAGTGACGCTCGACTGACTCACCCCGCGGGGCGGGGCGCGTCGCGGCGCACCCACACCTCGATGGGCTCGGTGCCCTGCCCGCGGTAGGTGCCCAGCAGCGCGTAGCCCCGCAGCACCTCGTCGAGCGCCGCGCGCAACACCCTCACGCCGCTCTCGGCGTCGTTGCGGTAGAGGTGCTCCTCCAGGCGCACCGCGGAGAGCGGGTCGAGGCGTCGCACGATGACCCTCGGAGGGTTCGCGCGGAGCCGCGCAGCGTCTTCGAGCGCGAGGAAATCCGGGCACACGTCGACCCAGTGGTTGAGCCCCCGCGTCGCCGGGCGGCGCTCGGTCAACCCATAGAGGATCGCCAGGTTGGGGTAGGCCAGCAGGCGGTCGTCGGGCCCGCTGTTCGCGCGGATCGCGCCCACGATGTCTCTGTAGAAGGTGGCCGTCGAGGGAGAGAGCGTGAAGCCCTCCAACCCCGGCGTGGTCATCTCCACCGTCGACGCGCGCAGCGGGGGCTCGCGCCAGCGGCCCCACTCGTACGGAGACTCCTGCTTGCGCTCGGCGGCCACCGCGACGAGGAGCGCCACCGTCACCAGGGTCGCGCCCCGTCCGCGCGCGTCGGCGCGGTCGTACACCGCGGCGATCAGCACCGCCGCGGCGGGGAAGGCCATCATCTCGAAGAGCGGCCACGAGACGCCCAGCGACCACGCGCAGCCCACCGCGCAGGCCGTGAGCACCAGCCCCAGGAGAGCCCCGCGCGAGCGCGCTTCGCGGTTCAGCTCCAACAGGTGGTGCACCAGCAGGGCGAGGCTCCCCCACAGGGCCAGCGCGGGAACGAAGAGCGTCACGTAGCGCAAGGGGACGTGGTCGAGCCTCCACCCGACGAAGGCCGCGAGGCCCAGCGCGCACACCGCCCCCACCGCCGGCAGGTGAGGGCGTAGAGCTTCGGCCCGCGCGGCGAGGGTGGGCGACGAACCGAGGCGCAGCCACGCGAAGAGCCCTCCCGCGCAGAGCCACGCGAGGAGCGTAAGCGGCTCGGAGGACGGCAGCGCGAGGGCCATGCTCACGGGGCGGGCGAGGGAGGTGAAGAGGCCTCCCTTCGCCGAGGGGCCGCGCACCAGGGATTGATCGACGAAGGCGGAGACGAGGCCGTGGGCGGCCATCCAACCGACGAGCACGAGGCCCACCGCGACGGCGCCGGCGGTGGCCGCGAGGGCGACGCGGAGGGTGGCGCGCCGGTCGTGGCGCCCCGCGCAGAGGGCGAGGACTGCGACCGCGGTGGCCGCGACGCCGAGCATCACGGTCTGCTTGATGCCACCCGCGAGCGCGAGGGAGGCGCCTCCCAACACGGCGAGGCCGAGGGGAGGGGGGGCGTCGCGGTCGACGCAGCGCACCAGCGACCACGCGCCTACCACCACGAAGGAGACCGCGAGGTGGTTGTAATAGAAGGGCGTGTCGGCGCCGTCGACGCTCGCGAGCACCAGCGCCGAGACGGCGCCCAGGGCCGCCGCGGAGGGGCGGTGCGCGCGGGTGAGGAGGTCGTAGGTGAGGGCGGTGGCGGTCACTGCGAGGGCGACGCCGAAGGCGTAGGCGGCGATGAGCCTCGGGCCGAAGACCGCGCCGAGGGCGCGGGCGATGAGCACCAGCCCGGGGGGCGCTTGATAGAAGTAGTCCCGGTAGGGGAGGAGGCCGCGGGAGACCGGGGACATCCAGAAGAGCTCTCCGCCCGCGGTGGGGGAGAGGTACGAGGTCCACCACGAGAGGCACCACGCGAGGGAGGCGAGCGCCACCGCGGCGAGGGCGACGCGGCGAGGGTCGAGGCGCGACGGCGGCGGTGACGGTGACGGCGGGTCTTCCGCGGGGGCGGTCGCGTCGGCGCTCTCGCTCACGGCTCAGCCGCCTTGGGGTATCGGTACGGGCGGGAGCGTGTCGCGCCCGAGCGCGATGGCCGCGTTGGTGTAGCGCGGGTCGTCGGTGACCTCCTGGCCGAGCCAGTCGGGTCGCTCGAAGGCGTCGTCGGGGTGAGAGAGCTCGACCTCCGCGATCCAGAGGCCGTCCCAGCGCTCGTGGTACTGGTCGACCTCCCAGCGGCGGTCGCCGACGGTGACGATCCAGCGGGTCTTGTGCAGCACCGCGACGCAGAGGGGCACCATCGCGTCGGCGTCCTCGGGGGGGATCTCGTACTCGAACTCGTCGCGGGAGAGCGAGCCCGGGCCCTTCACCGTGAGCCACGCCCGGGGCGGCGCCCCGGGACGTCTCGCGAGGCGTATCCGCACTACCGGCTCGACGCTCAAATACCCCTGCACGAAGCGCGCGCCCTCGGTGAGCGACCCCTTGGGGAGCTGCTCGACGCGCACCAGGAACTTCCGCTCGATCTCCTTCGCCACGGCGCCGCGGATCATACCCGCGGGCCCTCGCCGCGGACGAACTCCTGACCGCGCCGCGCGCTATCTTCCCCCGCGATGACCATCCGGAAGATCGCCCACGTGGGCCACCCCGTGCTCCGCGAGGTCGCCCGACGGCTCTCCCTCGAAGAGCTCCGCGCGCCCGAGACGCAGCGCTTCATCGACGACCTCGTCGAGACCATGCGCGACGCCAACGGCGCGGGCCTCGCGGCCAACCAGGTCTACGAGCCCGTGATGATCTGCGCGATCGAGGTGAAGAAGAACCCGCGCTACCCCTACAAGCCCGACATCCCGCTGACCATCCTGGTGAACCCCGAGCTGGAGCCCATCGGCGACGAGCGCTTCGACAACTACGAGGGCTGCCTCTCGGTGCCCAACCTCCGCGGGGTGGTCTCGCGCCACGCCGAGCTCCGCGTGCGCGCCCTCGACCGCCACGGCGAGCCCATCGACAGGGTGGTGCGGGGCGTCACCGCGGGCACCTACCAGCACGAGGTCGACCACCTGCACGGAAAGCTATTCGTCGACCGGGTGACCGACCCGAGCACCTTCGCGACGTGGGCCGAGTTCGAGCGCTACCGCATGGCGGAATTCGTCGCCTACGCGCACGGCGTCGTGGCGAAGTACGGGAGCTGATCGCGCGGCGTGGTTGGCTCGAGACCGGCGACGGGCTCGCGCATCGACCGGGCGACGCCGCAGCACCGGGTGCGGGACATCGACGTGCTGGCGTGCCCGCGCCGCGGAGGGAGGATTTCCGCCGAGTGCGTGGCCGCGGCTCGACGAAGGTGGGATCCGCGGCGCGGCGCAGACGGCTCGACCACCCGTGAAGGGCGCTGGCCGAGCAGGGCTCGTCGGCGACGAACACGTCGGCCGTCAGGCCGCTGCGCCGCCACGCGACGACGCGGGGACGGTGGAAGGACAGGGCTCGTGCAGAGGATCCCGACGGGCACGGGCCGGCTCTCCGGCCTCACCGGACCGGGCCGCTACTCCGTCACCACCACGCGCCCCGCGGCGACGCCCTCGAGGCGGCGGAGCGCCCCCGACACGAAGCGAACCTCCACCGCGTCGGCGCGCGCGCTCGCCCCGAGCCCGAAGTGCGCGCCGTGCGGGCCGCTCCCGGCGATGGAGTGGTTGCCGTCGAGGCGGCGGGTGACCGTGCGACCCCCGACCGTCACCCGCACCACCGCGCCGACGCCGTCGCGCGCTC
>JAEYZO010000912.1 GCA_023428035.1 Pseudomonadota bacterium
GCCGTCGAGAACCCCATGGGCCTCGCCAGCGAGGCGCTCGCGTAGCGACCCGCGGCGCGCTCGGCGGCGTCGCGGTAGCGGGCCTCGCCCGTGATGGTGCCGAGGCGCGCGAGGAGCTCGATCGCGAGGCCCGCGGCGCCGGGCTGCGCGTGGTCGAAGGGGTCGCGGCTGCGGTGGAGCACCACCTCGGCGTCGGAGGAGACGAAGAAGAACTCCCCGGTGGAGGCGTCGACGAAGCGGGCGAGCACCGCGTCGGCGAGGTCGCGCGCGAAGGAGAGGGCGGCGGGGTCGAAGGTGGCCTCCCAGACGTCGAGGGCGGCGCAGCCCATCCCCGCGTGGTCGTCGCAGAAGCCGGCCCCGTAGGCTTCGCCGTCCTTCATCGCGTGGAGGAGGCGGTCGGTCTCCCACGCGCGGTCGCGCCAGGCGTTGAGCGCGCGGCGGGCGGCGTCGATCCACGCGGGCTCGTGCAGGGTCGCGCCGGCGTCGGCGAGGGCGCCGATGACCAGGGCGTTCCACCCGGCGAGGCACTTGTCGTCGCGCAGGGGCTTCGGCCGAGACTCCCGCGCCGCGAAGAGGATCGGGCGCGCGCGCTCGATCACCGCGGCGACCTCGGCCTCGGGGAGTGAGAGCGACGCGGCGACCTCGGCCAGGGGGCGGGGCGTCCAGAGCACGTTGCGGGAGTGCTCCCAGTTGCCCTCGGCGCTCACGTCGAAGTACGCGGCCACCACGCGGGCGTCTTCGCGGGTGAGGGGGGCCTCGAGCTCGTCGAGGGTCCACGCGAAGAAGCGGCCCTCCTCGCCCTCGCTGTCGGCGTCCTGGGCGCTGTAGAAGACCCCCTCGGGGGAGGTCATCTCGCGCAGGAGGTAAGCCGCCGTGTCGCGCGCGACGCCCTCGAAGCGCGAGGCGACGTCGGCCTCGCCCTTCATCCTCGCGACGCGCGCTCCGTCGACGTAGAGGCGCAGGAGGAGCCCGTTGTCGTAGAGCATCTTCTCGAAGTGGGGCACCCTCCACACGCCGTCGGTGGAGTAGCGGGCGAAGCCTCCGCCGAGGTGGTCCCAGATGCCGCCCTCGCGCATCTTCGTGAGGGTGGTGCGCAGGGCCTCCCACGCCGCGTCGCCGTGCTCGGGGAGCGACATCGCCGCGGCCATCGCGACGAGGTCGAGGCTCATGGTGTTGGGGAACTTCGGCGCCCCCCCGAAGCCGCCCATGCGACGGTCGACGCGGGGCAGCACCTTCGCGAGGGCGTCTGAGAGGAGCGAGGCCGTGGGGGCTCGCGTCGCGGAGGCCACGCCGCCCACGCGGGAGACCGCCTCGGCGATGCGCGCGCCCTGCTCCATCAGCGCCTCGCGGCGCGTGTCCCAGGCCTCGGCCACGGCGGTGAGGAGCTCGCGGAAGGAGGGCATCCCGAAGCGGGGTCGGTCGGGGAAGTACGTGCCGCCGAAGAAGGGCAGGCCGTCGGGGGTGAGGAACATCGACAGCGGCCAGCCCCCGGCTCGCTGCGCGATGAGCTGGTGGGCGAGCTGGTAGACCTGGTCGATGTCGGGGCGCTCCTCGCGGTCGACCTTCACGGGCACGAAGAGCTCGTTGAGCACCAGGGCGGTGCCCTCGTCCTCGAAGCTCTCGCGCTCCATGACATGGCACCAGTGGCAGGCGCTGTAGCCGATGGAGAGGAAGATGGGCTTCTCGGTGGCGCGGGCGCGGGCGGTCGCCTCGTCTCCCCAGGGGAGCCAGTCGACGGGGTTGTGCGCGTGCTGGAGGAGGTAGGGCGAGCGCTCGCGGGAGAGCGCGTTGGTGTGCTTGTGACTCACGAGGCTTCGCTCAGAGTGATGTCGAGCACGTCGAAGCCCGCGCCCTCGACGAGGTCGCGGAGGTCTTCGACCCGGCCTCGCGCGGGGTCCAGGGCGACCTTCGCCTCGCCGATGGAGACGCGCGGGTCGCTCACGCCGGGGGCGCCCGTGAGCGCGCGGGTGACGGACCTCACGCACCCGTCGCAGGACATCCCGCCGATCTTGATGGTGGCCTCGCTCATGGCATCGACTCCTTCGCGGTTGTGATGGGCCCTACGCCCACGGGGCACAAGCCCCTTGCGTGATGCTCCCGCGGGGCTGACGGTGTCGGTGGTGAGCGACGACGCGCGGCTGGTGGTGCTCTTCGACGGCGTCTGCAACCTCTGCAACGGGGCCGTGCGCTTCATCGTCGACCGAGACCCCACGGGGCGCTTCCACTTCGCGTCGCTGCAGTCGGGCGCGGGGCAGCGGCTCCTGCGGGAGCGTGGGGTGACCCCGCCCGAGGGCGACCCCGAGAGCGTGCTGCTGGTCGAGGGCGAGCGGGTGTGGTCCCACTCGGACGCGGCGCTGCGCATCGCGCGGGGGCTCGCGCGGCCGTGGCGCTGGGCGTGGGTGTTCGTGGTGCTTCCGCGGGCGGTCCGCGACGCGGTGTACCGCTGGGTGGCGAAGAACCGCTACCGATGGTTCGGCAAGAGCGACGAGTGTCGCGTGCCGACGCCGGAGCTGCGCGCGAGGTTCGTGAAGGAGTGAGGGGCGGGGGGCGGGGGGCGATCAGCCCTGGTTGTTCTTGTTCCAGTTGAGCCCGATCTGCTGGTTGATCAGGAACTGGGTGCCGTCGCCGACCTGGCCGTCGACGGTGTAGCCGAAGGACTTCTGCAGGTGCACCACCGCGCCGTGGGTCGCGTCGCCGAACTTGCCGTCGACGCCGAGCCCGTAGCCGAGCCGGTTGAGGTCCTGCTGGAGCTTCACGACCTCGGCTCCGTCGGAGCCCTTCTTCAACACTGCCATGGGATGTCCTCCATCGTTGCGACCGCCCGAGGGCCGATTCCCCCGCGGCGAGGGGCGGATCATCACCATCCTCCCCGCCAGGGTCAACCGACGAAGATCACCCCGAGAGGGCCCGCGACTCCACCCAGTCGAGCGCGTGAGCGATCACCGCGGCGCGGTTCGTCTCGTTCAGCACCTCGTGCCGAGCGCCGGTCCAGACCTTCCAGCTCACGTCGCGCAGGCCCGCGTCATGGTAGGCGCTCAACAACAGCTTCAGCCCGCGACCGCCAGAGTGCACCGGGTCCTCGCTGCCCGACACCACGTAGAGCGGCGTCGACTTCGGGACGCGCGCCAGGTTCTCCCTCTTCGCGAGGCCCGGGAGCGCGTCGAGGAGGTCGACCCAGAGCTGCGTCGACACGTCGAAGCCGCACAGCGGGTCGGCGACGTACTTGTCCACCTCGGAGGGCTCGCGGCTCAGCCAGTCGAAGTCCGTGCGCGCGGGCTCGAAGCGCTTGTTGAACTCCCCGAAGGAGAGCTTCGTGAGCAGGGGCGACGGCGAGCGAGCCCCGAGGCGCTTGCGCTCCGCGCGGGCGACGAGCCGTCCGACGGGGGCGAGGGGGTTGCTCACGCCGCTGCTCGAGCCCGAGAGCAGCACCGCGGCGAACTGGTCTCCGCGCTCGAAGAGGAGCTGCTGCGCCATGAACGAGCCCATCGAGTGCGCGAAGAGCACCCGCGGGAGGCCCGGGTGCTCCTGCGTCGCGCGGTCTCCGACGCGGTTGAGGTCGTCGAGGCAGAGGCGCCACCCGTCGCGGTCGGCGAAGTGTCCGCGGGGGTTGGTCGCGCCGACGGTCTGCCCGTGGCCGCGGTGGTCGCTCGCGTACACGACGAGCCCGCGCGCGGTGGCGGCCTCGGCGAGGGGCGCGTAGCGGGCGCCGTGCTCGGCCATGCCGTGCGAGACCTGCATCACGGCGCGGGGGGCGACGCCCTCGTCGGGGTCCCAGCGGCGCACGAAGACCTCGGTGCCGTCGGAGGTGGGTAGTGTAAAGCTCGACTCTCTCATCGCGGGGGCGCGAGGCTACACCGCCACGTTGCGCCGGGGTGACGCGGCGTGCGATCCCTCGCGCCGTGAGTGACGTCCCCCGGTTGATCTTCGCCCTCTGGGTCGGCGCGACGGCGACCGCGGCGATCCTGGCGGCGATGATCGGCGCGAGCTCCCGCGGCGGGCGCGTCGCCGGGGCGGTCTCTGCGCTCGCGATCTCGGCCGTCGGCGCCGTGGGGGTGGCCTACGCCGAGCGCGGAGCC
>JAEYZO010000940.1 GCA_023428035.1 Pseudomonadota bacterium
CCCGTCGACGTCGTGCTCGCCCGCGGCGCGGGGCGCCAGCGGCTGCGCTCCTTCGCCCTCCGCGACGCGCCGGTGGGCGACACGCTGCAGATGTTCGCGCGGCTCGGGGGCTTCAACCTGGTGGTGGGCGACGACGTCCCCGCGCGCACGGTGACCCTCTCGCTGCGCGACGTGACGCTCGCGGGGGCCTTCCGCGCGGTGCTCGCGGCGACGCAGCTCGGCGCGGTGGCCCTCGACGAGGGCGTCTTGCACGTGCGCCCCGGCCAACCCCGGTAGCGCTACGGCACGCAGCCGCCCTCGCCGGGGCGCACCATCGGGCAGATGGCGTTGGCGAAGCGGCACCCGTCGGGGTCGGAGCAGCGCTGCACGCAGAGAGAGCCCAGGGTCACGGTCTCGGTGTCGACGCAGACGCCGTTCTCGGGGCAGTCGGCGTTGGTGCTGCACGAGGCCGTGCACAGGGGCACCTCGCGCCCGTCGACGCGGTTGCGGAACTTCACGCAGCGCGGCGTGACCTCGGCGCAGACCGACGAGGTCTGGCACGCCCCGTAGGGGACCGTGTTGCGCGAGTCGCAGGCGAGGAGCAGGCAGGCGGTGACGAGCAGCGGGCGAAGCATCGAAGTCCCCCTCCGGGGGTACAGACCGTCGGGGAAGGCTACACCGGCGAGCGCGCGCTTGGGGTATGACCTGCGCGTGATCTCGCTGCGTGGGGTGACCAAGCGCTTCGCCGAGCCCGTGCTCCGCGGGGTAGACCTCACCGTTCCACAGGGCTCGCTCTACGGGCTCGTGGGCCCCGGCGCGGCGGGCAAGAGCGTTCTCCTGAAGCTCGTGGTGGGCCTCATGCGCCCCGACGCGGGCGAGGTCACCGTCGACGGCGCGGTCGTCTCGTCGCTCGGGGAGCTCTCGCTCCAGCAGGTGCGCTCGCGCTTCGGGATGCTCTTTCAGAACAACGCCCTCTTCGACTACCTCACCGTGAAGGAGAACATCGCCTTCCCCCTGCGGCGCCTGGGCGTCACCGACGAGACCGAGATCGCCGAGCGCGTGGCCGACCGCCTGAGGGCCGTCTCGCTCCCGGGCTTCGAAGACCGGATGCCCTCGGGGCTCTCGGGCGGGCAGAAGAAGCGCGTCGGAGTCGCCCGGGCCACGGTGACCCGGGCCGCGTACGTGCTCTACGACGAGCCCGCCGCGGGTCTCGACCCGGTGACCTCGCAGAAGATCTTCGACCTGCTGCGCCGCGAGCAGCAGGAGTCGGGCGCCACCGTGCTGATGGTCTCGTCGGACATCGACCGCCTCGTCACCGTCACCGACCGCGTCGGGATGATGTACCAGGGCCGCCTGGTCTTCGACGGCACCACCGCCGAGGCGCTCGCCTCGCCCGACCCGCTGGTGCATCAGTTCATGCACGGCGAGGTCGAGGGGCCCATGTGAGCCCGCGCGCTCCGACGGTGTAGAGTCCGCCGCGCATGACGGCGCCCGACGACGGCCTCGCGCACCGCACCGGCCGCGCCCTCCTCGAGACCGCCGAGGAGGTCGGCGGCGTCGCCGTGCTCGCGGGGCGCCTCGCCCGACGTCTCGCCCCGCCCCGCCTCGACGGCCCCGAGCTCTGGAGGAACCTCCACAAGATGGGCGTGCGCTCGCTGCCCATCGTGGGCCTCACCGCGGTCTTCACCGGCGCCATCATGGTGGTGCAGGCGGGGGTGCTGATCCGCCGCTTCGGCGCCGAGGGCCTCCTGGGCTGGGGCGCGGGCTTCGCCACCCTGCGCGAGGTGGGGCCCATCCTCATCGCGCTGATGTTCTCGGGGAGGGTGGGCGCGAACAACACCGCCGAGCTCGGCACCATGACCGTCACCGAGCAGATCGACGCGCTCGAGACCCTGGCCATCGACCCCCTCTCGTACCTCATCCTCCCGAGGGTGATCGCCATGGTGGCGATGCTCTTCGTGCTCACGGTCTACGGCGACGTGCTCGCCCTCGCGGGCGCCGCGGTGATGGGGCAGGCGCTCCTCAACGTGAGCGTGATGACCTTCGTGAACGGCCTCCTCGACGCCATCAAGGTCTGGGACCTCGCCACCGGGCTCATCAAGAGCACCGTCTTCGGCCTCATCATCGCCCTGTCGAGCTGCCACTTCGGGCTCACGGTGAAGGGCGGCGCCCCCGGCGTCGGCCGCGCCGTGAACGCCTCGGTGGTCGCCAGCGCCCCGGGGGTCTTCGTCGCCGACGACCTCTCGACCTACCTCCTCCAATGAGTCTCGCCCACGACATCGGCGCCGGCGCCGCGTCGGCCCTGCGCGCCGGGCGCGAGCTCTACGGGGTCTTCGTGCGCACGCTCTACTGGTCGGCCCGCGGGCGGCGCGAGCGGGGCGTGGTCGCGCGGCAGGCCTACGCCATCGGCAACGAGTCGGTGTTCTTCCTCTCGGTGACCATGGGCTTCATCGGGATGATCCTGGTGTTCCAGAGCGGGCTGCAGGCCAAGCGCGTGGTGCCCGACCTCACCATGCTCGGGGCGACCTTCCTCGAGGCCCTGGTGCGCGACCTCGCGGCCTCGCTCGGGGCCATGATGCTCGCCACCCGCGTGGGCGCGGGCATCGCGGCGGAGATCGGCTCGATGGTCGTCACCGAGCAGGTCGACGCCCTGCGCATGTGCGGGGTCGACCCGGTCGATCACCTCGTGGTGCCGCGCTTCCTCGCGTCGATGGTGATGACCGGGGTGCTCATCCTCTGGGGCGGCTTCGTGGCCTTCGCCGCGGGGGGCGCGACGGCCTGGCTCGTCTTCGACATCCAGCTCGCGACCTACATGAACGCGCAGCTCCTCGACGTGGGAGACCTCTCCATCGGCCTCGCCAAGTGCGTCGCCTACGGAGCCGCGATCCCCGTGGTGTCGGGCTGGTGCGGGCTCAGCACCCACGGCGGCAGCGAGGGCGTCGGCTGGGCCACCACCCGCGCGGTGGTCAACAGCTCCGTGGCCGTGCTGGTGCTCAACCTCGCGATCTCCAGCGTGGGCTTCGTGCTCTTCCCGGTGTGACCCGTGATCGAGTTCAGGGGAATCCGTAAGTCCTTCGGCCCGAAGCTCGTGCTCGACGGGGTCGACCTCACGATCCAGAAGGGCGAGGTCTTCTTCATCATCGGCGCCTCGGGCGCGGGCAAGAGCGTGATGATCAAGCACCTCATCGGGCTCCTGAAGCCCGACGAGGGCACCATCGTCGTCGACGGCCGCGACGTCTCCTCCCTCGACGGCGCGGCGCTCTACGAGGTGCGAAAGCTCTGCGCGATGGTCTTTCAGCACTCCACGCTCTTCGACTCGATGACCTGCGTCGACAACGTGGCCCTGCCGCTCCGCAAGCACCGCGGGCTCTCCCGCGCCGAGGCCCGCGCCGAGGCCCTGCGCCGTCTCGACGCCGTGCACATGGCCCCCTTCGCCGAGCGCTACCCCCCCGAGCTCGGCGACGGGATGCGCAAGCGCGTCGCCATCGCCCGCGCCCTCACCGTCGACCCCCGCTACGTGCTCTTCGACGAACCCACGACCTCCCTCGACCCGGTGAGCGCGCGCCGGGTCGACAAGCTCATCCGCGAGCTCAGCGACACCCTAGGGGTGACCTCGATCGTGGTGAGCCACGACCTCACCTCGATCTTCTCCATCGCCGACCGGGTGGCCTTCCTCTACAAAGGGAACTTTCGCCTGGTGGGCACCCCCGACGAGTTCAGGGCCAGCGAAGACCCCGTGGTGAGGCAGTTCATCGGGGGCGTCGCGGAAGGCCCCATGGAGGTGTAGCCTCCCGCGCCGTCATGGCCGGCGAGCGCTCCATCGAGGTGAAGGTCGGGCTCCTGGTGCTGGTGGGGGTCGGCCTCCTCGCGGCGCTGGTGCTGGTGATGGGGGGCCTCTCGCTCGGCAAGAAGTTCACGATCGCCGTGGACTTCAACAACCCCGGGGCGCTCCAGTCGGGCGCGCCGGTGAAGATCGCCGGCGTGCGCGTGGGCTCCGTCGACCGGCTGGAGTTCCGCGGCAACCGGCCCGACCCGACCACCGGCCGGAGCGCCCTGGTGCGGGTGTACGCGAGCGTCGACGACCGCTACCGCAGCGAGCTCAGGAACGACGCGGCCTTCTACGTCACCACCCAGGGCGTGCTGGGGGAGCAGTTCCTCGCGATCGACCCGGGCACGCACACGCAGCCCCCCTTGCGCCTCGACCGCCCGGTGGAGGGCATCGACCCGCCGCGCATCGACCTCTTCGTGGCGCGGGCCTACTCCCTCCTCGACGACACGGTGACGGCGCTGCGCTCGAACCGACGGCAGATCGGGTCGATGGTCGACGACCTCGCGGGGGTGCTCTCGAACACGCACCAGATCCTCGCGCGCAACGGCACCCGCATCGACGCGCTGCTGGTCGACGCCGACACGGCCATCCGCGACGCCGACGGGCTGGTGAACGCCGCGCGGGCGCAGTACGTCGACGGCCCCCGGGTGCGGCGCATCGTGCAGCGGGCCGACAACATCCTCGCGGTGATCGAGAGGGACCTCCCGCCCCTGGCGCGCGACGCGCGCTCGCTGACCTCTCGGCTCGACCGCATCGCGGCGGGGGTGGGCGACGCGCAGATCGAGGACCTGCGCACGACGCTCCGTCAGGTGCGCACGCTCACCGAGCGGGCCAACACCATCGCGGGCGACGTGCAGACCGTGAGCGCGCGGGTGCGCTCGGGGCAGGGCACCGTGGGCGCGCTGCTCATGGACGAGGAGCTCTACGACGACCTCCAGGAGATGGTGCGCGACCTGAAGCACAACCCCTGGAAGTTCTTCTGGCGGGAGTAGCGAGCGCCTCGTCGCGAGGCCCCCGGGCGCCGTCGAAAACTCGCGCGCCCGCCGTGTCACCTCGCGCGCGGGAGTCATCCAAGACGCCGACTGACGAGGCGGGGCGCTGCGCTGAGAGGCTCTCGGGCGCCGCCGCGCCGTCGCGGTCGACCGCTCTATGGAGGACCCAGATGAACCGGAACGACGATCGTTTTCAGCGCGGGCGCATGTCGGGAGAGGACCGCTGGGGTGACTACGACCAGCACGGGATGATGAGCCACGACCGCAGCCGCGGTCAGAGCCAGTACCGCGACGACGACCGCGGGTACGGCCGCGACGGCGCGGGCGGCGGCCGGGGTCGCGGCGCGTCGGACCGCGGCTACGGCGGCTCGCAGAGCGAGTACTCCCGGGGCTACGGCAGCACCCAGGGCGGCTACGACCGCGAGTACGAGCGCGACCGCGAGGGCAACGGGCAGCGCGGCTACGGCCAGGGCGGCTACGGCCAGAGCAGCTCGGGCCGCGACAGCGACCGCTACGGCCAGAGCAGCTCGGGCCGCGGGTACGACGGCGAGCGCGAGGGCTACGGCCAGCGCGGGTACGGCGAGTCGATGCGCGGCTACGACCGCGAGCGTGAGGGCTACGGCCAGCGCGGGTACGGCGAGTCGATGCGCGGCTACGACCGCGAGCGCGAGGGCTATGGCCAGCGCGGGTACGGCGAGTCGATGCGCGGCAACGACCGCGACCGTGATTTCAACCGGAGCTGGAGCCAGGGCGAGTCGGGCCAGGGCTTCGGGCTCAGCGGCTACGGCCGCGACGAGGACCGCTACGGCCAGGGCTACGGCCGCAGCGGCCGCGCGGGCGACAACGAGCGCGAGTACGGCCAGGGCAGCCAGGGCCGCGGGGGTTACGGCCACCAGGGCGGCTACGGCCACGACAGCGACCGCGGCTGGGGTCAGGGCCAGAGCACCTACGGCCGCCGCGGGAACGTGAACGAGCCCGGCTTCGAGCGCGGGGTCGACCGCGACTACCAGCGCGACTACGACCGCGGGCAGAGCGGCCAGCGGGGCGTGGAGCGGAGCTTCGAGCGCGGCCTCGACCGCGACGACGACGACGACCGCGGGTACCGCCGCGGCGGCCGCGTCTGAGGGCGACGAGCGCGCCCGGGGGCGGCGCCGCCAACACCGG
>JAEYZO010000962.1 GCA_023428035.1 Pseudomonadota bacterium
GGTCGGAGCCGGGGTCGGAGCCGGGGTCGCTTCGGGCGCCGACGCGCTCGACGGCGACGGCGACGAGGCTGGTCTCGAGCTCCAGCGCGCCGGTGCGCCCGGGGCAGGTCAGCGTCGCGGGCACGCCGCCGATGCCGACCTGGGAGCAGGTGCGCATGTTCGAGACGGCCACCCAGCGCGCGTCGGTGCGCACGTCGCGGATCACGATCGCGTCGGCGCCCAGCGCCGCGGCCTGGGCCTCGACGTCGTCGAGCACCTCGTCGAGGTGGGCGCGCTCGTCCCGGCCCGTGGCGCGCACCTCGCCCAGGGAGCGGTACGCGAAGGGGGGCGACGTCACCCAGTACACCGCCACCCTCGCCCGGGGCCGCGTCGAGGCGCACCCCGCGGAGAGCGCGACGGAGAGCGCGAGGGCCACCCCCGACCGCCGCGACACCCTCGACCCGCTGCGACGCACCGCCGGGAGCGTAGCCCCGCCGCGCCTCGCCGCGCTACGCGGGGCTCACTCCTTGATGGCCTCGGCGCCGCCGATGATCTCCATGAGCTCCTTGGTGATCGCCGCCTGGCGGGCGCGGTTGTAGTCGAGCGTCAGGCTCGCGATCATCTTCTTGGCGTTGTTGGTCGCGCTGTCCATGGCGGACATGCGCGCGCCGTGCTCGCTCGCCGACGAGTCGAGCATCGCCCTGTAGATCGAGACCTCGACGTACATCGGCAGGAGCCGGTCGAGCAGCGCCTCTCGCGAGGGCTCGAAGATGTGGTCGCCGCCCGCGGGCGCCTGCACCGCGCCGGCGTCTCCCGTCGCGGTCTCGCCGTCGCCCACGGGGATGGGCAGCACGGTCTGCATCACGGGCTTCTGGTTGATGGCGCTCTTGAACTCGTTGAAGAGCACCACCACCTCGTCGACCTCGCCGTCGACGAAGGCCTTGGTGAGCGCGCGGGCGATCTCACCCGCGTGCTCGGCGCTGCCCTCGGGCGCCCCTGTGAAGTCGTACCTCGCCTCGTAGCCGCGGCGCTTGAGGTGGTCGCGGCCCTTGCGGCCCAGGGTGGCCACCACCGGGGTCACGCCCTCCTCGCGGAGCTCGCGGAGCTTGCGCTCGGCCACGCGGGTGATCGAGCTGTTGAACGCGCCGGCGAGGCCGCGGTCGCTGGTGAGCACCAGCAGCAGCGCGGTCTTCACGGGCCGGCGCGCGAGGAGCGGGTGCGTCGACGCGTCGTCGGCGACCACCACCCCCGCGGCCACCGAGCGGAGCACCTCGGCGGTCTTCTGCGCGTAGGGGCGCAGCTCGGTGATGCGCTGCTGGGCGCGGCGCAGCCGGGCCGCCGCGACCATCTTCATGGCGCGGGTGATCTTCTGGGTGCTCTTCACCGACGTGATGCGCCGCCGGATCGATTTCAGTGAGGGCATCGCTCAGGGCCTCGGTGGGGCGCGGGAGGGGACTACTTCGACGACTCGACGGTGAAGACCTCGGCGAAGGCCTTGAGGGCGTTCTCGAGGGGCTCGAAGAAGGGCCCGCCGTCCTTCTTGCCGGGCTTGGTCCTGGGGTCGGCGAGCTTCGAGAGCACGTCGGCGTGGCTGGCCTCGAGGAAGGAGTACAGCTCGCGCTCGTAGCGCCCGAGCTCCTTCACCGGGTACTTGTCGAGGAACCCTCGGTTGGCCGCGTAGATGATCGCGACCTGCTTCTCGACGCCGAGGGGCACGTACTGGCCCTGCTTCAGGATCTCGGTGAGGCGCTCGCCGCGGGCGAGCTGGGCCTGGGTGGCCTTGTCGAGGTCCGAGGCGAACTGCGCGAAGGCCGACAGCTCGCGGTACTGCGCGAGGGTGAGGCGCAGCGTGCCCGCGATGGCCTTCATGAAGGGGATCTGCGCGTTGCCGCCCACGCGCGAGACCGAGATGCCCACGTTGATGGCGGGGCGGATGCCCGCGAAGAAGAGGTCGCTCTCGAGGAAGATCTGCCCGTCGGTGATCGAGATGACGTTCGTCGGGATGTACGCCGACACGTCGCCCGCCTGCGTCTCGATGATCGGCAGCGCGGTGAGCGAGCCGCCCGTGCCGGGGACCTTCTTCACCTCGAGGGTCTCCTTGTCGGAGCGCTTCTCGAGGAGCTCCTCGGCGTGGGCCTTGCCGAGCACGCCCAGGTGCACCTCGCCGTCGACGCCCCTGGTGTCGCGGGTGACCTCGGCGCCCTTCGACACGATGACCCAGTGCTCGGCCATCTTCGCGGCGCGCTCGAGCAGGCGCGAGTGCAGGTAGAACACGTCGCCGGGGTACGCCTCGCGGCCCGGCGGGCGGCGCAGGAGCAGCGACAGCTCGCGGTAGGCCACGGCCTGCTTCGACAGGTCGTCGTAGACGATCAGCGCGTGCTGCCCGCTGTCGCGGAAGTACTCGCCCATCGTGACCCCGGTGTAGGGCGCGATGAACTGCAGCGGCGCGGTCTCGCTCGCGTTCGAGGCGACGACGATGGTGTACTCCATCGCGCCGTGCTCCTGCAGGCGGGTCACCACCTGCGCCACCGTCGACTGCTTCTGGCCGATGGCGACGTAGATGCAGAAGACCCCCTTGCCCTTCTGGTTGATGATGGTGTCGATCGCGACCGCGGTCTTGCCGGTCTGCCGGTCGCCGATGATGAGCTCGCGCTGCCCGCGGCCGATGGGGATCATCGCGTCGACGGCCTTCACGCCGGTCTGCAGGGGCTCGTTCACGGTCTGCCGCTCGACGATGCCCGGGGCCTTGAGCTCGATGCGGCGACGCTCGGTGGTGTCGATGGGGCCCTTGCCGTCGACGGGCAGGCCGAGGGAGTTCACCACGCGGCCCACCAGGGCGGGGCCCACGGGCACCTCGGCGATGCGGGAGGTGCGCTTGACGGGGTCGCCCTCCTTCACCTTGGTGGCGTCGCCGAAGATGGCCACGCCGACGTTGTCTTCTTCGAGGTTGAGCACCAGGCCCATGAGCTGCCCGGGGAACTCCACGAGCTCGCCGGCCATCGCGCCGCTGAGGCCGTAGACGCGGGCGATGCCGTCGCCGATGGTGAGCACCGTGCCGGTCTCGGTGACCTCGACGGCCTTGTCGTAGCCCTGGATCTGCTTCTTGATGATCTGCGAGATCTCTTCAGCGCGGAGTTGCATCTCTTCCTCGAAAGCTGCGCCGCGACACCCGCGGCGCCCGGTGGAAACTTCAGACCGTCAGCTCTGCATCGCGGCCTGACGCAGCTCCTCGAGCCGCGTGCGGACGCTGCCGTCGTACACCTTGTCGCCGATGCGCGTGACGACCCCGCCGATGAGCGAGGGGTCGACCTTGCGCTGCAGGGTGATCTTTCGCCCCGTGAGCTTCTCGAGCACCGAGGTGAGGCGCTGGTACTGGCCCTCGCCCAGGGGCACCGCGGAGGTGACCTCAGCCTGGACCTTTCCGGCCTTCTCGTCGCCGAGCACGCGCAGGGCGTCGGCCACCTCGGGGAGCAGCGCGCCCCTGCGGCGGTCGGTGAGGAGCAGCGCGGCGTTGCGCGCGGTGGGCGAGACCCCCAGGCGCGTGAGCACCTCGGTCATCACGGCCTTGCGGTCAGCCGGCGACACCACCGGGTCTGACAGGAGCTTCGCCAGCTCTGCGGAGCCCTTCACGGTCGCGGCGACGGCGTCGAGCTCGCGGGAGAGCTGCTCGACGTCGCCCTGCTCGGAGCCGAGCATGAAGAGGGCGCGGGCGTAGCGGCGCGCGGTGGGGGTGCTCACGCGCGCGCCTCCGTCTCGAGGCTGTTCATGAAGTCGTCGGCGAGGCGGGCCTGGTCCTGCGGGGTGATGGCGGCGCGCACGGCCTTCTCGGCGGCCTCGGCGGCGGCGGCCACGGCCTCGCGGCGCAGCGACTCGCGCAGCGCGGCGACCTCGTGCTCGATCGAGCGGGCGCCGTCTTCGCGCACGCGCTCGGCCTGGGCCTTGGCGTCGGCGATGATGCGGTCGCGCTCGGCCTCGCCGGCGCGCACGAACTCGGCCTTGAGGGCCTCGAGCTCGGAGGCGAGGTTCTCGGCGCGCTCGGCGTACTCGCGGTGCATCGCCTCGGCCTCTTCGCGCATGCGCTTCGCGGTCGAGATCTCGGTCTCGACGGCCTCGCGGCGCGCGGCGAGGGCGGGGTTGATCGAGCGGGTGAGGGCCATGTAGCCCAGCACCAGGAGGATGCCGAAGTTCACCAGCGGGCCGATGAAGGGCGCCGGCGCGGGGCGGGTGACCTCGCGGCCGCCCTCGTTGACGGTCACCGTGTCGGGGGTGCCGGGGACCCAGCGCATGGGCCCGGGCCGGTGAAAGCCCCCCGCGGCGTGCTCGCCGGCGTTGTCGCCGTGCTCCTGCGCGAGGGCCGCGCCGCCGACGGTGAGTGACAGCGCGACGAGGGCGATGGAGAGGGTTCGGTTCACGCGCGCACCTCGCGGCGGAGGACCTTGGCGGCGATGTCAGAGGCGATGCTGGGCACCTGGGCCATGACCTCGTCGCGCACGCGGTCGCGCTGCGCGCGGAGCGAGGCCTTCTCGCGCTCGACGGTGGCGTTCACGTCGGCGCGGGCGGAGCTGAGGATGGCCGACTCCTGGGTCGCGCCCTGGGCGCGGAGCTCTTCGCGGAGGCGAGCGGCGTCGGCGCGGGCGGCCTTGAGC
>JAEYZO010000965.1 GCA_023428035.1 Pseudomonadota bacterium
CGGCGAGGACCCCCGCGGGCGCGGGGGTGACCCCGGCCGCCGCCGCGGGGCCCTCGACGCGGGCGGAGCGCTCTCGCGACCGCGACCGTGGTCGGCGCGACCGACGCGACGGCGGTCAGGGGCAGGCGCAGGCGCAGGCGCAGGCGCAAGGGCAGGGGAGAGACAACCGCGACCGCAAGGGTCAGGGCCAGCACGGTCGCAAGGGCGACAGCCGTGGAGACAACCGCGGAGACGGCCGCGGAGACGGCCGCGACGCGAAGGGCTCGACCAAGGGCATCCGAGAGGTGCTGCGCGAGGGCCAGGAGATCGTGGTGCAGGTGTCGAAGGGGCCCATCAGCACCAAGGGCGCCCGGGTCACCTCGCACATCTCCCTGCCCGGTCGGTACGTCGTCTACATGCCGACGGTCGACCACGTCGGGGTGTCGAAGCGCATCGGCAACGAGAAGGAGCGCCGTCGGCTGCGCGAGGTGATCGACTCGATGAAGCCCGAGAAGGGCGGGCTCATCGTGCGAACGCTCAGCGAGGGGCTGACCAAGAAGCAGCTCAAGACCGACGTGGGCTACCTCGTCCACCTGTGGGCGGACATCTGCAAGCGGAGGGAGACCTCGAAGTCCCCCGCGCCGCTGTACTCCGAGCTCGACATCACGCTCCGCACGGTGAGGGACGTCTTCGGGCCCGAGTGCGAGAAGATCGTCGTCGACGACAAGGAGACCCACGGGCGGCTCGTGCGCTTCGTCGAGCAGTTCATGCCCGACCGCCGCGACGACGTGGAGCTGTACTCCGCCCGCGAGCCCATCTTCGACGCCTACGGGATCGAGGACGAGATCGGCCGCGCGCTCGCGCGGAAGGTGCCGCTGAAGTCGGGCGGGTACCTCATCATCGACCAGGCCGAGGCGCTCACGGCCATCGACGTGAACACCGGCCGCTTCGTCGGCAAGAAGGACGTCGAGGAGACCGTCACCGCCACCAACATCGAGGCCGTGGCCGAGATCGCGTACCAGCTCCGCCTGCGCAACCTCGGCGGGCTCATCGTGATCGACTTCATCGACATGGACCGCCAGCAGAACCGCGAGCGGGTCTACAACGCCCTCGGCGAGGCGCTGCGCAACGACAAGGCCAAGACCACCACGGTGCGCATCTCGGAGCTCGGCCTCGTCGAGATGACCCGCAAGCGCACCCGCGAGTCGCTCGGGCGCACCCTCTTCGAGCCCTGCTTCTACTGCGACGGCACCGGCCACACCTCGTCGCGGCTCACCGTCGCCTACGAGATCCTCCGGCAGATCCGCCGCGAGAAGGACGACCTCAAGGGCTACTCGATCACCGTCAACGCCCACCCCGCGGTGGCCGACACCCTCAAGCACGAGGCCGCCGTCGAGCTCGCCGAGGCCCAGCGGCGCTACGCCCGGCACATCGTCGTGACGGGCCGGCCCCAGTACCCCATCGAGCAGTTCGACCTCGTCGGCGGGTGAGCGACTCACCGCGCCGGCGCCCTCCCCTCAGCGCGACGGAGCACCGACGATGAGCGACCAGCGCCGCGGCGACGACCGGCTCACCATCAACCAGGAGTTCGAGTCCTTCGACGCCTTCATCGAGGAGTACGTCACCAACGTCTCGCGCAGCGGGGCCTTCATCAAGACCCGCCAGCCCCTCGCGCTGGGCACCAGGGTGAACCTGTACTTCACGATCCTCCACGAGGGCGTCGAGACCATCACCGGCGTGGGCGAGGTGGTGCGCACCCAGAGCGACCCGCCCGGCGTGGGCGTGGTGTTCACCGAGCTCTCCCCCGAGAGCCGCGCGCTCATCGATCGCCTGCTCGCCCGCCGCGACGCGCGGTAGAGTCTCCCCCGCGATGGGAATCCTCGACCGCATCACGGGCACCCTCCTCGGCGCGGCCTCGGCGCCCGCCGACCCGAAGTCTCCCCTCGCCGACCGGATGAACCTCCGCGGGCTCACCGACGAGGCCCTGCGCGGTGAGCTCGAGAAGCGCCGCCGCGCCCGGGGCCGCTCGGCCCACGGCAGGCCCGCCGCCGACGACGAGCTCACGGCCCTCAGCCAGGCCCGCCGCGACCGGATGCGAGAGCGCTCCCTCGCGAAGTGCTACGGCCTCCTGGAGCTCTCCTACGGGGCCTCGCGCGCCGAGGTGCAGCGGGCCTACCGCGCGATGCTCCGGCAGTACCACCCCGACCGGTACCTCTCCGACCCGGAGCAGCACGCCTCGGCCGTCGCCCTCGCGACGAGCCTCACCGACGCGTACCTCGCCCTCCTCGCGCACTTCGACCGTCGGTAGCGCCGCCCGCGGCGAAGCCCCTTGACCGGCGAGGGGTCGTGGCGCTCCCATCGCGACCCTCCACTCACCCCAAGGGGAAGGCGCGATGAACACCATCCAGATCGGCATGTCGGGTCGCACGGTTCGCACGCTCCAGCAGGCGCTCGTCGACGAGGGCTACGAGATCGACGTCGACGGAGACTTCGGCGAGGCCACCGACGCCGCGCTCCGTGACTACCAGTCGAACAACGACCTCACCGTCGACGGCATCGCGGGCCCCGACACCTGGGCCGCGCTCGGGCACGGCGAGGACGAGGGCGCCAAGGCCTCGTCGGGGGGGCAGCCGATGATCGAGGCGGGCTCGCGCGGAGACGCCGTGCGCGACCTGCAGGCCGCCCTCGCGGAGCTCGGGTGGGAGCTCGACGTCGACGGGATCTTCGGCGACGCGACCGACGAGGCCGTGCGGGAGTTCCAGGAGGAGAACGAGCTCGACGCCGACGGGGTCGTGGGCCCGCTGACCTGGGCCGCGCTGGGGTTCTGACCGGGCGCCGGTCGCCGTGTACGACCACCTCGCGGCGAGGCTCCATCGAACAAGCCGTGGAACTCAGCCCTGAACTCCTCATCGAGCGCGCCGCGGCGCGGGGGCTCGACCTCGACCCGGCCACGGCGCGCCTCGACGCCAG
>JAEYZO010000855.1 GCA_023428035.1 Pseudomonadota bacterium
GCTGACTGAGACGCCGCCGCAGGCGGTTGCCTACGCGACCGGGAGTTCTGGGGGAATGGGGACCCTCACGCCGGGCAGGACTCTACGGATCTCACCCCGTCTCGATGGTGCGGCAGGAACGGTCCCGTTCTGCGCGCAGGTCCAACCAACCGGATCTCTCACGGGCTTCTCACGTTCGGTCGAACACATGCTCCCGGACAACCGGGCCCACCTTGAAGCCACGGCGATCATGGATCGTGTCTTACTTATCGGCGGTGACAATGGATCATTGCCTCAAGACTCTGTATTCCTCTGCTCTCCGCCCTTCGGCTCCACCCCGTGCATAGACCTTGGACACCTCCTCGTGAGGCCGCGCGTCGGCGTCAGCGGTCTTATCGTCGGCGGACGCGTCGTCGCCTCCAACACGCGCGAAGGTGGAACGATCCCGAGAGACTTGGAGAGCGCGTCGATCTCAGAGTCCACCATCCCCGGGACGTTCTCGACCATCTCCGGACTCTCCCTCCCCGTCATGGCATCTTTCGTCCACGCGGCGATCGTCGTCGACAACGCCGCGTGGCTGATCGGCGGTTACACCACTGGTACGGTCGTCGCGCCCCAGAACACCCGCATCGACCTCCGCTGATCTCCACAGTCCGCCCCCACCGTCGGTGCTCGTCCCGACACCCATCCGCGGAACATCCGTCCCGCGTTCGGGCCGTCGGTCGACGCCGAGGTCGCCGGCCGCGCCGTCTGATACCCTCTCGTCCGTGAGCACGCGAAGGCCGCCAATGATCCTCGCCCCTGGCGCGTCTGGGTCGGGCTCCGCGCGCGCCCCCGGTCATGGCGAGTCGCTCCCCGCGATCGACGAACGCCTGGCGACGCCCGAGGGCCACGACGAGGTGATCGACGGGGTGCGCTACCGCACGATGGGCGCCAATCCCCCGCACGCGACGCAGCACGTCCGCGTCGCGCACGTCTTTGAGGGATGCCTCGCGCCTGGCTACGTCGCCGCGGTCGACATGCTCACGCGCTCGAAGAAGGAGACCGACGCCGCCCCCGACGTGAGCGTCTTCCCCGAGGGGACAGACCCCGTGACGGGCGGGCGCAGGCTCGAAGAGATCGCCTTCGAGGTCTGCGACACCGAGGGGGACAAGCACGTCACCGCCAAGGTGCGCGCTCTCGCGATGCGCGGCGTGCGGCGACTGTTCTACATCCGCGTGACCGACCGCGCCGTGCACGAGTGGGAGCACCCGAGCGGGAGCTGGGCGAGGCTCGCCGACGACGCCGTGATCGAGGATCGGTGCTTCCGCGTGCCGATCCCGGTGGGGGCGCTGGTCGACCGGGTGCTCGCCGACGACACCGTGGCGAGGGCGCTCATCGCCGCGCGCAACCCGGTGATCGAGGGCGCGATCGAAGAGGGGCGGTACGCGGTGATCGCGCGGCAGTGCGCGCGCAAGGTCGGGAGACCGCTCGCGGAGACCGAGACATCCTCACTGCGGGCGAAGCTGGGCGCGCTCGGCGCGGAGCGAGTCGGCGACCTCGTGATCGACCTCGACGCCGCTGCGCTCGCCGAGTGGATCGTCAGCCCGTAGAGACGGCTCGCCAGCGCGGCGCAACCCCGCCGTGAGCGCTTCGCGACGGCCAGCGGGTGGTCGCCCACCACCCCCACCCCACCCGCGATCCCCTCCGTTGCGGGTCACCACCACCCTCTCGGTGACCTTCTCCAGCACCGCTGCTACCCCGCCATCACCCATAGTGATCCCTTCCCATCACCGCCACTACCTCACGATCACTCCACGATGATGCGCCACCATCACCAGCGCTACCGCACGATCACCATGGGTGACCCGCTCCCAGCGCGCTCGCTACGAATTCGACACGGCCGGTGTCGGCGGAGCACCTCCTGGGGTCCTTCGCTATCGAGGACGGGCACTTCACCGCCCCCTCGCAGCGCCTGGAGACCGTGATGACCCTGATGCTCCTCCACACCCACGTCATGCTCAACCTCTCGGACGCGTGGATCGACCCCCGCCACGACCGCTCCGTCCTCGAGGCGTGGCCCCGTGGACAGTTGCTCCTGCCCCACATCGAGGCCGCGCACGGTCGCCTCTTCGCCGCTGCCGCCAGGCCCGACACCGCGAGCATCACCGAGCGACAGGCGGCCAGCGCCGAGGCCGACCTCACCTTCGCCCGCAAGGCCCGCAGCGTCTGGCACTGCCTCACCGGCGCCGCCGAGGGCGTCGACGACCCCGCGCTCCGGGCGCGCATCCTCTCGACGCGAAAGAAGCTCCTGCCCCGCGGCCTCGACGTGGTGCGCTGGAGCTACGGCGCCGAGGGCGCCGCGGCGGGTCTCCTCGCTGACCGCCTCGCGTCGGTCGACGCCGAGGTGCTCCGCGAGGTCACGGCGTGGCGCGGCGTCACCGTAGAGGCCCTCGTGCGCCAGTGGATCGACGCAGGCCTCGCCCTCACGGAGCTCGAAGCCGCCCGCCGAGCCGCGGGGGGAAAGCCTCCCAGGGGCCTCCGCGCGGCGCGGGCGGCGTGGGTGAAGGTCGCCCGACAGATCGAACGCGACGCAGCATTCGACGGCCTCGACACGGCGACGACCGAGGCCCTCCTCGGTCCGCTCCAGCGCGCGTCGCAGAAGGTCCGCGCGAAGATCGCCGCGAAGCGCGGAGCGAAGTGAATCGCGGCCTCACCCCTCCGCGAACACCTCGTCGAGGGAGCCCATCGTCGCGGCGCGGGTGATCCACCGGTCGAGCGTGGCCGCGTCAGCGCACGCGGCGATTCGCTCGCGCGCCTCGCTGTCCACCGCGATCCCCCGCGCGGCGAGCACGGAGAGCAGGGCTTCGGCCTTTCCTTCGGCCTTTCCGCGGGCTTCACCGCGGGCTTCACCGCGGGCTTCACCGCGGGCTTCGAGGTCGCGTCGGAGAGCCGCGTAGGCGGGGCTCTCAGGGATGAGCGAGGGGTTCATCAAGGTCTCCCGGATCACCTCGACGAGCGGATCGCCGAGCGAAGACACCATCGCGCGCACCATCGCCTCGCGCAACCGCGGGTCAGGGTCGGCCTCGATGATCTCCAGGGCCTCGCGCACGACCTCCCTCGCGTCGGGGCCCCGCTGGTCGTGCACCGCCCAGGCGGCCAGCACCGCGAGCTCGGGGCGACGCGTCGCGAGCAGCGCCTCGGCCTCGGCCCGCGTGAGCAACAGCACCACGGGTTCCAGCGTGAGGCAGGTGCCCGAGGGTCCCCGCACCCGCGCGACCTCCTTCGCCCACCGCGCGAGGGAGGCGTCGTGGGTGATGATGATGACGTCTCCCATCACGCCGCGCGCGTCGAGGAGCGAGCCCGCCCCGGCGATCCACCGCCGCGGCTTGTCGCCGTCGCGCGTGAGCTGCACCTCCAGAATCACCCACCGCCCGCGCTCCTCCCTCGCGAGGAGCACCAGGTCAGGGCGCACCTCCAGCGGGTTCGCCACGCGCAGCGTCGAGTCGGCCACCGTGAGGTCCGGAGCAAGCCCAGGGTGGCCGAACAAGCGGAGCAACTGGTCGAGCAGGTCGGGGCGTTGCGACAACAGCGCCACCAGCGTCTCATGAGCAGGGCCGGGCATGGCGTGGCGAGGTAGCGCGCGCAGGGACGCGTCGCCACCGCGACGGCGAGCGCGTTGACGTAGCCCGTCCCGGCGGCCGGGCCGTGACGGTTCTCCGTGGCGCCGTCGACGAGAAACACCGCCCGCTCGTCGCGTTGTTCGTCGCGACGAACGAGTGAGCGCTCCGCCGCGGGTAGACGCTGGGCGATGCCCCGGCGCGCGCAGCCCCACCCGCTCTCGCTGCTCATCGGGCAGCGGGTGCGGGCCCTGCGCGAGGCCGCACACCTCACCCTCGAAGGACTCGCCTTCGAGAGCGAGATCGGCTCCAAGGGTCACCTCTCCGACCTGGAGCGGGGCCTCCTCCACCCCACGGTGCAGACGCTCGAACGGCTCGCGCAGCGCCTCGACGTGCAGCTCCTCGACCTCGTCATCGACCCGCAGCGCGACCCGCGGCACGCCCTGGTCGACGTCGCGCGCGAGCTCTCTCCGCGTCAGGTGCGCGCGCTGCTCGACGAGGCAAAGGCCATGCGCGACGCGCCCGCGAAGCCCGCGGCGCCCGCGCCGCCGTTGCCCTTCACCGTCATCGACCGTCGCGACGAACGCGCCGTGCCGCTGCTCCCGCTCGACGTCGCCGCGGGAGGCTTCACCCCCGGCGCGCACGGAGACGAGGTCCGCTGGGTGCGACCGCGTACGCGCAAGCGCTTGCAGCCCGGTCACTTCGTCGCGCGCGTCGTGGGCCGCTCGATGGCGCCCCGCGTGCCCGACGGGAGCTACGCGCTCTTCTTCGCGCCCGTGCGCGGAGACCCCGAGGGCCGCACGCTGCTCCTCCGCTGCCCGGGCATGGTCGACGACGACACCGGCGCCAGCTACACGCTCAAGCGCTTCACTGGAGAGCGCGGCCCCGACGGCGCGTGGGCGCGCGTGACGCTCGTCCCCGAGAACAGAGACTTCGCGCCCATCACCCTCGACCTCTCGTCGGGCGCGCGCTTCGACGCCGTCGCCGAGCTCGTCGAGGTGCTCGCTCCGACCGACGCGTGACCGCTACACCGCTCTCCACGCGAGGCGCGTCGCGGTGACCTTGCGGTAGCCCTTCGGCACGCCCTCGGCGTCGACGCTCCACCGCGCGCACAGCGTCGTGCCCACCACGCGCTGCAACACGCCCCTGCGCGGCTTCTTCCCGTCGAGCACCAGCGCGATCGTCGGCGCGTCCTTCGCGGGCCGCTCATCGAGCGACGCCCAGCGCGTGAGCTCGGCCATCGTCGCGGCCTTTCCCGTGAGCGCCCAGAGCGCGTCGCCCTCGCCCTCGTACACCGCCGACATCGCCACCTGCGCCTTGCACTTCACCATCACCGCGGGGCGCGACCGCGACGCGCCCGTCACGTCGACCGCGCGCAGCGCGCCCTCCCACGTCGGACGCGCCGTGACCCTGCCTCCCGCGGCCGCGCGGCCCGCCACCAGCACGCGCTCGCGGTCGGGGTGCAGGTCCACCGTCGCCCAGGCCCCCACGCTCCCCGCCTCGTCGAGCGCCGCCGCGATCGACGTGTCGTGCAGCACCACGCCCCGCCCCGTGTCGACCACCGCGATGTCACCGCGCCCCGCGATGTCGGCCGAGAAGTGCCCGCTGCGCAGCACCCACCGCGACGCGTCGGCCGCGATCACGTCGTCGACCTCGCGGCCCACCACACACACCCGCTCGTCCTTCGCGCGCGCCCAGTCGATCAGGTGCAGCGCGCCCTCCTCGTGCACCAGCGCGTCCCTCGGCTGCGGGGCCGAGACCCACATCGCCACGCGGTCTCCGTCGGGAGAGAGCGTCGCCACCGCCGAGGGCGCGTGCGGAAGCGTCGCCTGCGAGGGGAGCGCGTCAGGGTCCACCGACGCGAGCGCCTCCAGCGAGGGGAGGCGCAGCACCGCGCCGTGCAGCCTGCGCGTCACGCGCCGGTCTCCGCCGAGCCACCGCAGCGGCGTCACCAGCGCGAAGGGAGACACGCCTCCGCCCCACGAGGTCGCGAGCGACACGCGGCACCGCGCCGTGCGCAGCCCCGGCAGCGCCACCGTCGCCACCACGCCTCCGTCGGGGACGAGGTGCAGCACGGCCCTGCACCCGAGGTCCGCCGCGCGCACCACCAGCAGGTGCTCGGGCGAGGCGAAGGCCAATGCCGCCACCTCGCGCCCACGGATGCTCATCGCCACGCGCCCCGTCTCGACCTCGACCACGCGCACGAGGCTCTGCCCCATCGCGTCGCCGAAGGGCTCGCTCACCGCGAGCCACTGCCCGTCGGGGCTGAAGGCGTAGGCCCCCACCTCGCCGCGCAGCCGCCGCCAGCCCTGCGCGTCGTCGTCGACGATCAGCTCGTCCACGGGGCCTCGGCTCGCCGCCCCGGACTGAAGTCCGGGGCAGACCTCACGGTGAAGCCCGCGCTGCGCGCAGGCTCATCGCGGTTGCGTCCGCGTGGGGCCGACCGTGGACGTGCAAGAGCCACTGATGAGCCCCCGCCTCGCGAGGGCTTCAAGCCAAGGCCTGCCCCGGACTTCAGTCCGGGGCGACGTGCCCGCGTCTCGACGGCTACCCCACGGAGCGCTTCGGCGTCTTCATCGCCGCGCGCAGACGGTCGACCAGGCTCTGCCCCGCGCCGGCCTTCTTGCCCACGTCGGCCGCCGTGGAGTCGTAGCGGTAGCTCTCCTGATCGTCGAAGCTCACCGACTCGCGCAGCTTCGCCAGCGGGTCGGCCCCCGACTGCAGCAGCCGCTCGACCATCGGGAGAGACCTCTGCCGCGCGGCCTCGTGCAGGGCCGTCCACCCCGTCTCGTCGGTGAGGTCGGGGTCGGCCCCCGCGTCGAGGAGCGCGCCCACCGCGTTGACGCTCCCCGACTCCACCGCGAGGCGCAGCGCGGGCCAGTGACGGTCAGGGTCGATCGTGTCAGGGCTGTCCCCCGAGGCGAGCGCCGCGAGCACGCCCTCGACGGAGCCCGCCGTCGCCGCCGCCGTGAGCGTGCCGCTCAACTGAATGCCCGCGGCCGTGAGCAGGGCCGCCTTCTCGGCCCCGTGCTCGCTCTTCAGGATCTCGCCGATCGCCGCGGGCTTCATCGGCCTCGCCCCCGCGTCGAGGAGGCGCTTCAACACCTCGGCCTCGCAGTCGGGGCCCACCACGTCCACCGGGCCGCTCCCGTCGCGGTCCGTGGCGTTCACGTCGGCGCCGGCGGCCACCAGGGCGTCGATGATCTCCACCCGCTGCGCCACGGCCCCGCGGCCCTTGAGGTAATGCAACGGGCGCTGCCCGCGGTGGTCCTTCACGTCGGCGGAGACCCCCGCGGCCAGGGCCGCCGCGACGAGTGAAGGCATCTGCCCGGCCACAGCGGCGTGGAGCACCGTGGCCCCCTCCTGCGCGCGGGCCGTGAGCGAGGCCCCGCGGGCGAGGAGCCACTCGACGGCCTGGTGCTGGCGGTTCCAAGCCGCGTTGAGGAGCGGGGTCGCCCCGCGCAGGTCGCTGAAGCGACGATGGCCGTGGAGCACCCACGCGTCGCTGCTCGGGAGCGTGTCGGCGGGCCGCGGCGCGTCGAGGGAGACACCCTCGGCCTCGGCCGCCTCGAGCCCAGGGACGTAGCCCAGCGCCGCGTCGGTGGCCGGGTCGAGGGGGAGGAGCGTGAAGCCGGCCTTCTGCTTCTTCGCGACGGTCGAGGCCACCATCTTCGACGCGCCGTCGGCGCTGTCGAGGGTGGTCTCCTTGCGCTGCTCGCGGCGGCCGTGGTGGCCCGTCACCTGAACCACCCGCGCGCCGTCGCGCGCCACGTCGAAGTACTCGTCTCCCTGGGTCAATCGAGGCATAGGGCGGGGGACTATGGCACACCGCGGCAACGGGTTGGACCCACTCTTGCGCCCCCTCAGGGCGCCGTGGCGTCGAGCACCACGCGCCGTCGCTCCCCCGCGCGGAACCTCCTCTGCTCGGTGCGCCGCAGCACCCCCGACTGCGACACCGCGATCGTGTGAACCCCAGGCGTGAGCGTCACCGGCGCGCCCACCCGCACGGGCCTTCCGTCGACCCTCACCTCGCCCCAGGGCCGCACCTGAAAGGTCACCACCGCGGGCGCGGCCTCGACCGGCGCGGGCGCTCCGGCGTCGACGGTCACGCTCTGCGCCGCGGCGGGCGTCGGGTCGACCACGAG
>JAEYZO010000166.1 GCA_023428035.1 Pseudomonadota bacterium
CTCCCTCCGCGCGGGCGCGAGCGCCGCGGGGCGCAGGTAGACGTAGGGCTGCACGTAGGCCGCGACCCAGTCTCCCTGCCCGAGCGCGGCGTCGAGGGCCTCCTCGGCGACGCGCTCGACGTCGGCGAACTGGATGCGCGCGGCGCGCTCCGCCGCGGGCGCCCGCTCGATCAGGGGCATCACGCCGTGGTCCGCGGTGACCAGCACCGACACCGGCCCCCGCGCGGAGAGCCCTCGGACGAACGCGCCGAGCATCCGGTCGACGCGCGAGAGGTTGTCCATCGACTCCCAGCTCTCGGGGCCGAAGACGTGGCCGACGTAGTCGGGCCCCGACACCGAGAGCATGAGGAGGTCGGGCGCGGCGTCGCCGCCCATGTCGAGGCGGCTCACCACCTCGCGCGCCATCGCGACGAGGTGCTCGCTCGACCACGGCGTCGCCAGGAAGGCCGTGTAGGGCTCGTCGCAGCGAGACAAGAGGTGCGGGAACGTCACGCCGAGGCCGTGCCAGCTCCCCTCGCCCCGCTGGTCATCGGTCATGCCCGTGGCGCGGAGCGCGGCGACGTCGTAGGGCTCCCAGGCTCGGCCGAAGTACGCGCTCACCGGGTGCGCGGCGTTCCACGCAGAGAGCCACCCGGGCATCGAGGGGGCGTAGTAGCGGCTGGTCGTGAACCCGCGCGCCTCCTCCGTGTACCAGAGGGCGAGGTCGGGGCGCTGACCGCCGGGGATCACGGCGCTGCGGTCCTTCATCGAGATCGCCGCGACGCGGGTGACGCCTGCGCGACGCGCGCCCTCGCGACGCAGCACGTCGGCCACCGTGTCGACGCGGAGCCCCGTCGGCGCGGCGTGGGCGCGGGCCTCGTTGCCGAACTCCTCGTGGGCGGAGTCGTCGACCACCGAGACCATGCGCGCGCGCTCGCGGTCCCACACCCGGTTGGCGACGACGCCCGAGTCAGCGGGGGGCGCTCCGGTGTAGATCGCCGCGTGGCCTGGCCCCGTGTAGGTGCCGGCGTAGGTGAGCCGCACGTCGCGGGCCCACGCGCCGCGCGCGATCATGGGCTTGATCAAGCCGTCATCGCTGAGGAGCGGGAGGTGGTGCGACAGCACCCAGCTCCCGACCTGGTCGAGCACGATCGCCACGACGAGCGGCGCGGGCGGGGCGCGGCGGGGCCGAGGCGCGGGGCGCGCGTTCGGTGTCGAGGCGCACCCGGTCGAGAGCGCGAGGACGAGCGTTGCGAGCCGGGCGGCCTTCACGGGGCGCGGACCTTACACCAGCCCCCGTGACGCGCGCGCGACGTCTCTGACGCCCCGGGGTGTACTCTCTGCCGCCATGTTGCACGTCGGATGCTCTGGGTTCCCCGTGCCCGCGACGCGCTACCTCCGGGAGTTCCAGCTCGAGGAGGTCGCCGACACGCTGCTGGGCGTGCCGGGGCCTGCGCTGGTGCGTCGGTGGCGCCGCGAGGCGCCCAACGGCTTCGTGTTCACCGCGCTCTGCCCGAAGGAGCTCGGCGCTGACGGGTTCAAGCCCAGCGCCGCGGCGGAGGGCGCGTGGGAGGCCTTCCTCCCCGTGGCGAGGGAGCTCGCCGCGCGGGCCGTGGTGGTGACCTCCCCGCCCGAGCTCCCCCCGGGCAAGGTTCACCGGGCGAACGTGCGCTGGTTCTTCGAGCGCGTCGGTCTCGACCGCCTGCCCACGGTGGTGTGGGAGCCTCCCCCCACCTGGCCCCTCAAGGACGCCGAGGCCGCGGTGAAGGACCTCGCGGTGATCGTCGCGCGCGACCCGCACCGGCACGCCGCCTTCGGAAAGGTCCCCCTCGCGTACTACCGCCTGCCGGGCCCCGCGGGCTTCAAGTCCCGCTACGAGGACCCCGCGATCGAGGCGGTGGCCGAGACGCTGCGGCAGACGCGCGCCGACGAGACCCTGGTGGTCTTCGCGAACGTCGACATGCACGCCGACGCCAAGCGATTGAAGAAGCAGCTCGGCGACTGAGGCGCCGGGGGGGTTCGCCGCCGTCGCCTGCGTCTTCGTCGCCTGGACGCCCTCGCTCTATGGTCTCGCGTAGACGCTCACGCGCCAGGGCGCGCTACTCGCCCTGGTGAACGCCCAGCGCCCGGAGCGCCGCGAGGGCCGTCGCGAAGTCCGCCGGAGGCGCCGACGAGAACCGCAGCGCGCGGCCGGTGCAGGGGTGAACGAAGCCCAGCACCTCGGCGTGGAGCGCCTGGCGCCCGAGCGCAGAGGCGATGGGGCGCATCGGCGGCCAGCGGGGCGCGCGGCCGTACATCGCGTCGGCGAGGATCGGAAATCCCGCGTCGGAGAGGTGAACCCGGATCTGGTGCGTGCGCCCGGTCTCGAGGGTGCAGCGCACGAGCGACGCGCGACCTCCCGCGAGGCGCTCTGCGACCTCGGCGTGCGTGACGGCCTCGCGGCCCTCGCGGACCCGGGACGAGAACTTCATCCTCTCGGTGGGGTGCCGGCCGTAGCTCGTGCGCCACATGACGGGCGACGGCGGCACGCCCTCGACGAGGGCGACGTAGCGGCGCTCGATGTCGTGGCGGCGAAAGAGCTCGGTCAGGCCCTCTCGCGCCTCGGGCGTGCGCGCCACGACGAGGAGCCCCGAGGTGTCGCGGTCGATGCGGTGAACGATCCCTGGGCGGAGCGGGTCACCCTCCTCGTCGACGGCTACGCGGTGCGCGACGGCGTTCACGAGCGTGCCGCTCGCGTGACCGCGGGAGGGGTGCACCACCAGGCCCGGGGGCTTGTCGACCACGAGCAGGTGATCGTCCTCGAACACCACGTCGAGGGGGATGTCCTCCGGCGCCGCGCTGAGCGGCTCGGGAGGGGGCACCTCGACCTCGACCTCGTCTCCTTCGCGCAGGCGCGCGCTGGCCTTGAGGCGCTGCCCTCGCAGGGTGACCCGCCCCTCGTCGCACAGTCGCCCCGCGAGCGAGCGGTTGACGCCCTCGCCCTCGAGGCGCGCCGCGAGCACCCGGTCGACGCGCTCCCCGGCGTCGTCGCTCCTCGCGACGAAGGAGAGCCGCCGCGCGCTCACCAGACCTTGGACTTGATGTGCCGCTTCGACTTCACGAGGATGTCGACGATCGCGCGGCCGTAGAAGTTCTTCGAGTAGAGCTCCGGCGAGACGCGAGACTTGTAGAGCTGCCGTCCCTCTTCGACCTCCTCGGCGAGCACGTCGAAGAGGTTGTCGTTCTGCACCCCCTGCGTGATCTTCTCCTCGTTGTAGAGGGAGAGGTCGCTGGCGATGGCCCGCGCCAGTCGGCGGGCGGCCTCCTCGGTCTCGATCAGCGGCATGAGGTCGACGATACCCGACCGGCGCCGTACGCCTCAACGATTCGCGGCCTTCGCGGGGCGTCGGCCCGCTTGTGCTCCCCACGCGCCCGCGGCTAGGGTCTCGGACTCGGAGACACCCATGCGCACATCCTTCAAGGCACTCTGCTTGTTCGCGGCCCTCGCCGGCTGCTCGGGCTCCACCGGCACCACCCCCCAGACAGGCACCGACGCGGGGACGAACCCCACGGACACCGGCGGCGCGACCACGGACACCGGCGGCGGCGGCAACCCCGGCCTCGCCAACGACGAGTACTGCCGCTCGAACACGCCCGGCAACTGCCGCGCCCCCGCGGTGAACACCTGCGGCGTGTGCGTGCCTCCGCCGCCGATCCGCGCGCCGATCGCGCGCACCAACTGCGACGACACGCAGCGCCGGGAGTTCTGCCGCGAGGGGGACGTGGGCGCCCCGAACCTCTCGTGCTTCCAATCGGGGATGCACCCGACCGCGGGCACGTCCCGCGCCGTCACCGTCTACGGCTCGGTGAAGGTCTTCGGCAACGGCGGCGACTCGCAGCACATCCGCGTGACGATCCACCGGCTCAACGCCGACCGGACCCCGGGCGAGATGGTGGGCTCCGCGGTCACCGACCTCATGCACCCCGCGCGCGGCACCGAGGACGTCTACAGCCCCTCGCGCGACCGCGTGCTCTTCACCCGCAACCTCGGCGGCTACCAGATCGCCAACGTGCCGACCGAGACCGAGCTCCTGGTCATCACCGAGGGCGACCCCGCCGACCGCGACGCCCAGGGCCTCTGGTCGCACCGCGTCTATGACTACAACGTGGTGTTCTTCAACCGCGAGATCGGCCAGCACACCCCCCCCGCGGGCATCGACGGCGCGAGCGCGATCTTCTTCCAGCCCAGGGTGATCTCGAACTCTGACTGGACCGCCATCCCCGCGGCGTCGACCCTCACCTCGGGGATCACCCTCGGCCGCGGCGTGATCGCGGGAGAGGTCCACGACTGCGACGACGTGAGGCTCTCCAACGCCACCGTCGAGACCTCCCCCCGCCGCCAGTGGGACGGCCCGGTGATCTACTTCTCCGAGAACGACACCAACCCGCTGCCCGACCTCTCGCGCGACCAGCGCGGCACGTCGCTCCTCGGCACCTACGCGATCTTCGACCTCGACCCCGGCCCCGTGAACGTGGCCGCGATCGGCTACCGAGACGCCACGACGCCGGTGCACCTCGGCAGCTACCCCGCCCGCGTCTACGCCGACTCGATCACCATCGTGACCTTCCGCGGCCTGCGCGCGTGGCAGGCCCCGACGCCCTGAGCCTCGACCCGCCAGCGACGAACGATCCAACGCCGCGGGGCTTGTGGTATCCAGGTGCTCGCGCGCGCGCTGCGCGACGCCCCACGCGGCGGTGACGGAGGAACCAGAAACGTGGAAGACGACATCACGCCCCCGGGCTCGGGCGGCGGTAACAACAAGGTCGCCGTCATCGGTGTGCTCCTTCTCCTCGGCGGCGGCGGCGCCATCTACGCCCTCACCCGCCCGTCGCCCCCGCCCGCGCCTCCACCAGCGCCCGCG
>JAEYZO010000186.1 GCA_023428035.1 Pseudomonadota bacterium
GAGGACGGTGGAGAGGTAGGCGCGCATCACGGCCTCCCCTGCGCCGCGGCGCGGGTGGCGTTGGCGTTCTGCGTGCCGGGGCGGTCGTTGGTGCCGCCCGCGACGCCGCGGAAGGTGGTGGCGAGCACCTCGGCGTTGACCTTCCACTCCCCCGTGCCGGGGTCGCGGGTGGGCTCGCGGAGGGTGATGTTCTCCATGTTGATCACGCGGGGGAGCTGCGAGACGGAGTGGAAGAAGCGCGCGAGGGAGAGGTACCCGCCGCGCACGTGGAGCTGCACCGGGATGCGGGCGTAGTAGCGCTCGACCCGCTCGTCGGTGGGCTGGATGAGCTGGATCTGCAGACCGCTCGCCTCGGCGAGGGCGTTGATGCTCCGCATGAACCCGGGGATGTCGGGGTCGTTCGGGAGCACCGACTCCAGGGACTGCGCGCGCTGCCGGGCGCGGGCGAGCTCGGCCACGTCGGTGTTGTACCGGCGGAGGTTCTCCTGCTCGCGGACGCGCGACGCGGCGAGCTCGGTGCGCCGGGTCTGCTGCGCGGCCTCCTCCTGCGTGAGGGGGTCGTAGAAGAGGAAGTAGTACGCGGCCAGCACGCCCACGAGGGCGACGAACCAGCCGATGACGACGAGCGCGTTGGGGCTCAGCGAGCCGACGTTGATCCCGCCCTTCTTCGCCGCGGCCATGTCAGTACCTCGCCCGGGCGGTGATGGTGAATTCCTGCACGGCGAGCTGGGTCTGACGACCCGCCACGGGCGCGGTGCCCGCGGAGGTGCGCGAGAGGCGCACGTCGGAGAAGTAGAGGCTGAGCTGAAGGCGTCGCATGAACTCGCTCACGTCCTCCGTCGACCGGCCGACGCCGGTGATGGTGATGCTGCGGTTGTCCTCGAGGAAGGACGTCAGCCAGAGGCGCTGCGGGTCCCAGGTGTTGCTCCAGAGCCGCTCGCGGCACTGGGCGGTCTGCCGGCAGCGCTCGACCACCACGGGGTCCGCCGTGGGGTGCCCGTCGGGCGAGAGGATCTTCGAGATCTCGACCAGCATCGCCGTGGGGCCCGTGCGCGCGGCCTGGAGCTGCTCGATGGCCTCCTCGCGCTGACGGATCTCGGCGAGCTCGTCGAGGATGCGCTGGTGGTCTGACACCCGCGACTTGATCGACTCGATCTCGCTCGCGACCTGGTTGTTGCTCCGCGTGAGCCGGTCGACGTTGTCCTGCCGCGCGGCGTGGAACAAAAAGAGCCCGCCGAGGAGCAGCACCAGCGAGCCCACGACCCCGAGGAGGAGCGCGCTGGGCACCCCCTCGCTGCTCGCGACGCGCCTGCCCTTCTCGTCGGGTAGGAGGTTGATCTTCAGCATTGGCCTTACGCCCTCTCTCGATCCTTGCGCAGCGCCAGGCCGATCGACACGGCGACCTGCGCGCGGTGGAGGTTGAGCCTCTCCCCGTTGACCTCCTTGAGGTCGACGGCGATGTCACGGAAGGGGTCCAGCAGCTCCACCGGAGCCTTGGTCCTGCGCTCGATGGCCGTGGCCACCTCGGGGATGTTCGCGGTGCCCCCGGCGATGAACACCCGGTTGATCTCTCGCTCCCCGCTCGTGGCCAGGTAGAAGTCCAGCGAGCGCAGGATCTCCCCCGCGAGCCCGTCGACCACGGTCTTCACGATCTGCGGCACCTCGTTGGGCACCACCATCCGACCGTCGGCGCCCATCACCCCCGCGGCGCCGGTCTTGTACGTCTCGGCCTCCTCGAACGAGATCCCCATGCGCTTCTGGATCTCCTCGGTGATCGAGTTGCCGCCGTTCATGATGTTGCGCGTGAACGCCGGGATGCCCCCGCTCAGCACGTTGATGGTGGTGAGCGTCGCGCCGATGTTGATCAGCGCCACCACCCCCTCGCGCGGCAGGCCGTAGTTCACCTCGAAGGTGTTCTGCACGGTGAACGCGTCGACGTCGATCACCACGGGCCGGAGCTTGGCGTCGCGCGCGACCTGCACCGTGTCGCTGATCTCGTCCTTCTTCGCGGCGACCAGCAGCACGTCCATCTGCCCGTTCTCGGGGCGACGTCGCAGCACCTCGTGGTCGATCTCGACGTCCTTGATGTCGTAGGGGATCTGCTGCTCGGCCTCCCAGCCGATCTGCTCGCGCAGCTCCTCGTTCGACATCAGCGGCAGCGCGAGCCGCCGGATGATCACCGCGTGCCCCGACACCGCCAGGGCGCACTCCTTCCGCTTGACCTTCAGCTCCGAGAAGATCCGCTGGAGGCCCTCGACCACGGCGCCGCTGTTCATCACGTGCCCGTCGACGATCGTCTGCGGCGGCAGCGGGTGGTACCCGAAGCGAACCAGCGTGCGCTTGCCGCGCACGTCCTTGAGCTGACAGACCTTGATGGAGCTCGACCCGATGTCGACGCCCACGAGGTAGTTGCCTTCTGCCATCCGCGACCCTTTGCCGTGCGCCGCTCTGCACGGCGCGTCTGCGAGCGATTGAACCACCCGCGCGCGCCGAGGGTCAAAACCTCACCACGCCCACCGCGCACCTACACAGGCGCCAGGGCCGGAGCTCCCGTCGGCGCCTCAGCGGCGCTTCGTCGCCTTGCCCGCGCCCCTGGCGGGGGCCTCTTCCTCTTCGTCGACCTTGATGTCGTCGACGTCGACCACGCGCACCCGCGACGGCGCGACCTCTTCGGCCTTGCCGTCGTTGTCGAGCTCCACCAGCGACGCGTAGATCAGCGCGAGGGTCGGCGCGAAGAGCAGGGGCACGTGCGCGAACTGAGGGTTGCCGGTCACGCCGGGCAGCTCGAAGGGCACGTTGCCGATGAAGGCCGCGGCGAGCGCGTAGAGCCCGCAGCCCACCGCGACGCCGAAGATCGACCGGAGGATGGCCTCGATGCCCGCGCCCTGGCGCCAGAAGGGCTTGCCCGCGGTGATGCCCGCGAGCGCGCCCACCGCGCCGTAGAGGGGGTAGTTCACCAGGGCCGAGTCGATGGTGCCGCGCTCGAGCACCCCGAAGTGCAGCCCCGCGCCCACCGCGCCGCCCACGAGCAGGCCCTTGAGAATCCCGATGAGCAGTCGGCGCAGCATGAGGTGGCGAAGCTGCCACGGGCCCCCACGCGCAGCAATACGCTACGCGCGGTCAGAAGCGGTCAGAAGCTCGGAGAGACGCCCGTGGGCGCAAGCTGGGCGCGCAGCGCGCCCTCGCCGTCGACGCCCTCGACGCGCAGGGCGTGCAGCGCCACCACCTGGAGCGAGCCGTCGGCCGCGGGGCGCGCCTCGGAGATGCCCGTCACCCGGATGCGACCGTCGCCGAAGCGCGCGGTCTCGATCACCAGCGGGTGCGTGGCGGCGATGCGCGCCTGGGCCTCGTCGAGGGTGAGCCAGGGGTCCTGCGCGCCGAGGGCCGCGAGGCGGCGCAGGCCCGCGCGGGCGCCGGGGGCCTCGACGTCGGCGAGCATCCCCTCGGAGCCGCTACCCAAAGCGCCGACGAAGGCCCGCGCGCCGTTGGCGTCGGCGTCGGCGATGACGAGCCGCCCCAGCCCGAGGCGCAGCGCGAGGGAGCAAGCCGCGGCGTCGCCGCCGTGGAGCGCGACGGCGTCGCGGCGCAGGCGCGAGAGC
>JAEYZO010000865.1 GCA_023428035.1 Pseudomonadota bacterium
GGTCAGGGGTGCCTCCGATCGCGGCGGAGGTGGCGCGCCGCGGGGGCGTCGTCGTGACCGGCGACCTCTCCGCGTCGCGCGCGGGCATCGAGGCTGCCCTGGCGAGGAGGACATCGAAGACATGAAGGAGGCGTCGATGCGACGGGCAGCGAGAGCGGTGGTGGTGGCGTGGGCGGTCTTCGCTACGGGCAACGCGTGGGCAGACCCCCCCGAGGAGACCCCCGCGGCGGAGGCTCCCGCGGCGGTCGCCCCCGCGGCTCCCGCGGCTCCGCGCGCGCCAGGCTTCTCGCTCGAGGGCACCTCGGGGCGCACGCGCAGGCTCGGCGACTACGCGGGGCGCGTGGTGATCCTGATGTACGAAGACCGCGACTCGAACCAGCAGAACGACGCCCTCAAGCAGGAGCTGTCGCGCCGCGCCCGCGCGCAGGACCTCTCGTCGACGGTGGCCGTGGTGCCCGTCGCGAACCTCAGCGGCTACGACTTCTGGCCCGCCCGGGGCTACGCCCGCGACGCGGTGGTCGACATCGCGCGGCAGCAGGGCATCGAGATCCTCATCGACTGGTCGGGGGCGATGGCGAGCGCGTACCGCTTCAGGCCGAGCACCAGCTACGTGATGGTGCTCTCCCGCGACGGGCGGGTGATGTACCGCCACGCGGGGCCCATGAGCGCGCAGCACCGGATGCGCTTCTTCACCGCGGTCTCCGACGCGATGACCACGGCCGACTGACCCCCGCTGGCGACGGCGCCTCTGGACAATCCCGCCGCGCGGGTGTACTCGCCCGCGCCTCTGGAGAACCACCCACGGCCGCGGCCACGACCGCGGGGCGATGGTCGCCCCGCCTCGGCGCGCGGATGGGGGAGAGGGATCAGCACCATGTCCACCACGACCATCACCGTTCAGGCCTCGCTCCGCGAGGGCACCGGCAAGGGCCCCGCTCGCCGCACCCGCGCCGCCGGCCGTATCCCCGCCATCGTCTACGGCCCCGGCGAGTCGGGCCGCGCCCTCGCGGTCGACGCCAAGGCCGTGAAGTCGATCCTCTCGGCGCCGCTGGGCCGCAACACCGTGGTCACCCTCGACATCGACGGCCGCAGCGAGCTCGCGCTCCTCAAGAGCTACGACTACCACCCGCTCACCCGCGCCCTCGAGCACGCCGACTTCTACAAGGTCACCCTCGACCGCAAGGTGCTCGTGCAGGTGCCCTTCCACCTCACGGGCCGCGCCAAGGGCGTGGCGTCCGAAGGCGGCATCCTCCGTCAGATCTTCCGTACGCTGCCGGTGCTCGCGACCCCCGACCGCATCCCCGCGAGCATCGACTACGACGTGACCAACCTCGGCCTCGGCGAGTCGCTGCACATCCGCGAGCTGACCCTCCCCGAGGGCGTCTCGGTGAAGCTCGACCCGGCGCAGACCGTGGTGTCGATCGTCGCCCCCGAGCGCGACCCCGCCGCCGAGGCCGCCGCCGAGGCCGCCAAGACCGCCGCCGCGGGCGCCAAGGGCGGAAAGGCCGCCCCGGCCGCCGCCGCGAAGCCCGCCGCGAAGAAGAAGTGACCGCTCGCTGATGACCCGCGCGGGCGGCGCCCTCGTCGCCCGCGACCCTCCCACCGCTCAGCTCCGATGAAGCTCCTCGTGGGGCTCGGCAACCCCGGGCCGCAGTACCGCTCTCACCGACACAACGTCGGGTTCATGGTGCTCGACCGCGTGCACGAGCGCGCCCTCGGTTCGGAGTGGCGCGAGAAGTACGCGGGGCTCGTGGCGCGCGCGGTGGTGGCCGGGCACGAGCTCACGCTGCTCAAGCCGCAGACCTTCATGAACCTCTCGGGGCGCTCGGTGGTGCGCGCGCTCCAACAGTCGGGGCTTCGGCTCTCAGACCTGCTGGTGGTGCACGACGACCTCGAGCTCCCCTTCGGCGAGCTGCGCTTGAAGCAGGGCGGCGGGCACGCGGGGCACAACGGGCTGCGAGACATCGCCGCCACCGCGGGGAGCGACTACGCCCGGCTGCGCGTGGGCATCGGTCGCCCGACGCAGGGCGCGGTGGACCAGTGGGTGCTGTCGGGCTTCGGCCCGACCGAGACCCCCGAGCTGTCGGGGGTGCTCGACCGGGCCGCGGAGCTGGTGGAACAAGCCGTGGCGCGCGGCGTCGAGGCGATGATCTCGTCGGCGCCGAAGCCCGCGAAGGGGAGCGGCCGGCCCAAGCGCTGAGGGGGGGCTTCTCAGCGAGGCGGGGCTGTGTTAGCAACCGCGCCCCCGCCGAATGTGCGGCGGAGTCCTCGCTCCGGGGTCGTGAACCGCCGGGGCCTGCAACGTCCAGGAGGACAAGAGAGTGGCGACAGAAATCAAGATCGACCCGAAGAGGGCCACGGACTACGAGACCATCTTCATCCTTCGGCCCGACATCGACGCCGAGGGCTCTGAGAAGGTGATCGGCCGCGCGGTGGGCGCGATCGAGGGCACCAGCGGCAAGCTCACGAAGATCGAGAGCTGGGGCCGCCGGCGCCTCGCGTACCCGATCGCGAAGCAGCGCAAGGGCGTGTACGTGTACGTGCGGTACCTGGGCTTCCGGGGGACCGTGGCGGAGCTCGAGCGCAACCTGCGCATGCTCGACCCGGTGATCCGTCACATGACGGTGCAGGTCGGCAAGGACGTCGACATCTCCGGCGTCGAGATCGACCCCGAGGAGGTCAAGGTGCGCCGCATCGAGGTCAGCGCCGAGGACGACGACCGCGAGGAGAGCTACGAGGCCTCGCTGGGCCTCTCCGACGACCGCGGCGAGCGCTTCCGTGACCGCGACCGCGACCGTGACCGCGAGCGCGCCGAGGCGCCGGGCGAGGACGAGGCGCCGGGCGAGGACAACGAGAACGCGCCCGCGGGCGAGGCGTGAAGGAGCACTGACCGATGGCACGCTTTCAGAACAGCTACGACCTCGACGACAAGGGCGGCTACGGCATCAACGCCGGCGGCGCCGCCGAGATCGCGCAGGAGAACCTCCAGCTCCGCCGCCGAGGCGGGCGCAAGAAGGTCTGCAAGTTCTGCGTCGAGCACGCTGACACCATCGACTACAAGGACCTGAACACCCTCCGTTACTTCCTGACGGAGCGGGGCAAGGTCGTGCCGCGCCGCATCTCGGGCAACTGCGCCCGTCACCAGCGGCTGATGACCGGTTCCATCAAGCGGGCGCGCATGATCGCCCTCTTGCCGTTCACCACGGCGCAGTGAGGTAACGACCATGGGCAAGGCCATCCACGTCATCCTCCAGCGCGACGTCGCCAAGCTCGGCAAGGGCGGCGAGGTCGTCAAGGTCGCCGCGGGCTACGCGCGCAACTACCTCCTCCCGCAGGGCTTCGCCCTGCCCGCGAGCGACAACAACGTCGCCCGCTTCGAGCACGAGAAGCGCGTCGCGGCGGAGAAGTCTGCCCGGCTGCGCGCCGAGGCGGGCGACCTCGCCACGAAGCTCGGCTCGGTGGAGCTCACCATCGCCCGCACCGTCGGCGCCGAGGGCAAGCTCTACGGCTCCGTCACCCACAAGGACATCGAGGCCGCCCTCAAGTCCGCGGGCTACACCATCGACCGCAAGAAGCTCGTGGTCGACACGATCCGCGCGACGGGCACCTACGAGGTCCAGGCCAAGCTGGCCCCCGAAGTGTCGGCGACCTTCAAGGTCAACGTCGTCCCCCAGGCCTGATCGGGCCTCTCCCCCAGAACCGATGGTGAACGC
>JAEYZO010000260.1 GCA_023428035.1 Pseudomonadota bacterium
CCACTGCATCCGGCCCTCGTTCTCCGTGAAGTGGAACGTCGCCGCGCCCCCCGCCTCGACGCGCGCGCCCAGGTCGCCCGGCAGCCTCGCCACCAGGGTCTGCGGGACCCTCCACGCCACGGCCACGTCGGGGTCGTCGGGGAGCGGCCACAGGCGGTGGTTCACCCAGTACCCGACGGACAACTGCACCCGGTCGCGGCGGTGGTCGAGGTCCAACGACTGCCGCACCGCCTGCGCCATGCGCGCGAGGTTCATCACGCCGATCAGCGCCCCCCGGGTCGCGCCCGCGTCCCCGTTGGACTCCATGGGCACCGCCGTCACCGCGTAGGCCCGGTTGGGTTGACCCTCGGCCAGGGTGAGCACCCCGGAGCAGCTCGCCGCCGTGCCCGAGAGCGCCTGCGCCACGCATGGAAAGCTCCCGCGGACGTCCTTGCCCGAGAGGGGATCACCCTGCTCCCGCAGGTCCGCCGCGACCACCGTGCCGTCGGCGTTCACCGCGGCCACGAAGGACGTCGGGTAAAGCGCGAAGTCCCTCCCCAGCGGCGTGCGGTCGTTGTGCAGCTCGCGCAGCGCCTCCCTCGCCCGCGCCGCGTCGCCGAGGGTGGGCGCCACCGTGGGCGCCGCGCGCACGATCACGTCTCGGAGCCCCTCCACCAGCCGCCGCGTGGCCTCGTTGCCCTCGCGCACGTACTGCTCCGCCGCCTGCGTCGCGGCCCGCGCCGCGGCGCCGTCGTCGCCCTTCTTACAGCCCGCCGCCAGCGCGGCGAGCACGACCATCCCTGCGGTGTGCGTGATCTTCATCGCTTCCCTCGACCGCGTCCGATGCCGCGGGTTCCGCGGAGGGTACGCCGAAACGACCACCGCCCGCCGCGATCAGTAGCCCCAGGCCCGCAGCGCGGCCTCGACCTCGCTGGCCTCTTCGCACACCGCCGCGCGGCCGCCCCGAGAGAGGTCAGCCCCCGCCGGCACGAAGGCCGCCCCGCGGAACAACACCGCGCGCATCCCCGCCGCGAGCGCGCCCTCGAAGTCCGCCGCCCACGCGTCGCCGACGTGGGCGCAGCCCTCGGGCGAGACCCCCATGCGCGCGCAGGCCCACGCGAAGATCGCCGGGTCGGGTTTTTCGATCCCCAGCGCGCCGGAGTCGGCCACCACGGGGAAGAGCTCCGTCCACCCCAGCTCCTCCACCAGCGCCGCGAGATGGCCCTCGCTGTTCGACACGATCCCCACCCGCGCGCCCCTCGCGCGGAGAGACCCCGCCAGCTCGATCATCCCCGCGATGGGGCGGCGCCAGAGGTTCCGCCTCGGCTGCTCGTCCCAGAGCCAGTCGACGAGCGGGCTCGCGTCGGCCTCGGTGACCCCCGACTCCGTGAGGAGCACGCGCATCATGGGCTTCCAGGGGTGGCCCCCCGCGCCGCTGCGGATCAGGTCGTTGTAGGCCCGCCACATCGTCGGCGTCGCGGCCTCGACCCGCTCGGGGTCGACCACGGCGCCGCGCTCCGCCAACCGCCGCGCGAGCATCACCGGGTCGAGCGACGCGAGGGTCTGACCGAAGTCGAAGGTCACCCCCTTCACGGAGCCACCGTCACGGTCACGTCGCGCTGCGCGCGCAGGGTGAGCCGCACCCGCGTCGCGTCGCCCGACACGCAGTCGTCGCAGTCGCCAGAGCCCGCGGCCGGGTTCACCGTGAGCCCCGTCGCGGTGGGGGTCCCCATCAGCCCGCCACGATCCAGCTCCAGGCGAAGGGTCTCGACGCCCGTCGCGGGCGTCCACCGCACGCGCAGGGTGCCCCCGCTGCGGGTGACGCTCACCGTGGTGTCTCCCGCGGAGCCCTCGACCTCGCCCTCGCGCGGGAACACCACCGCGCGCGCCACCGACGCTCGATCACCCAGGTCGATCACGTCGCCGTCGCTCGCGGGGGCCATCGTCGCGATCTCCTGCGGCGCGAGGGGTAGCACCGCGCCCGCGCGCACGAAGAAGGCCGGCTGCCCGATGGGGGTCGCCACCGTCACGTCCATCGGGCCGGTGTAGCGACGCCCCGTCCACCAGTGGACCCACTCGCCCGCGGGCAGGTGCGTCGCGCGCTCGGTCGCCCCGGCCATCACCACGGGGGCCACGAGGATGTCGTCGCCGAGCACGTACGCGTAGCGGTCGGCGCGCGCCGCGACGTCGTCGGGGAAGGCCAGCGCCACCGAGCGCACCGGGGGCGTGCCGTCCGTCGACGCGCGGCGCGCGTTCGCGACGAAGTAGGGCACGAGGTCCTGGTGCAGCCGCGAGAGGGAGCGGTAGATGGTCACCGCGTCGGTGTCGTACTCCCAGGGGTTGTGCGAGCGGCCGCCGCCGCCGAGCTGCATGAAGGGGCTGAGCGCGGTGTGCTCCGCCCAGCGCAGCAGGGCCTCGCGGGTGGGCATCCCCCCGCGGTAGCCTCCGGTGTCCGACGCGAAGCTCGGGAAGCCGCTCTCGGCCAGCGAGATCATCCCGCACACGGCCGCGGGCAGGCCGCCCACGTCGCGGCCCTCCTGCGGGCGAAAATCGTTGTCGAGGTCGCCGGGCCACACGATGTCGAGCACGCGCTGTCCGCCCCAGGAGCTCTGCCGCCCCAGGGTGAAGCCGTCGCCGCCCGCGTAGCGGTCGAGCGCGAGTCGATACGCCGCGTGGTAGCCCTGCGGGTAGAACCACCGCCCGCTGCGCTCGTCGCTGCCGTCGCTGAAGAGGTAGCGCGTACGCATCCCGGCGATCTCGGGCACGATGTCTTCGCCGTAGTCGAGCTTGAACGCGCGCGCCCCGAGCCCGATCACGTCGCGCAGGGTGTCGGCCCAGTAGCTCGTGGCCTCTCCGCTGGTGAAGTCGATGGGCGAGCCGTAGGCGTCGCGCATCCCCCCCGGCGAGCCGTAGGGGAAGATCGTCACGTACGGAGCGGGGGGGGTGGTGCTCCCGCGGCGCACGAGCCAGCCCCGGTCGCGCGCCATCACCCAGCGGCGCTCGGCCTCGTTCATGGGCTGCGCGCCGGAGCTCACCGCGTCGAGGTAGGGCACCGACCAGAAGAGCACGCGGTACCCCATGGCCTGGAGCGAGCGCATCATCCCCTCGGGGTCGCGAAAGCGCGCGCGGTCGATGACGTGGTCGACGTAGGTGGTCAGCCAGGGGTTGTCGATCCAGATGGTGGTGGTGGGCAGGCCCTCGGCGCGCAGACGTCGCGCGTCGGCGAGGGCCTCGGCGTCGTCCTGCCACTCGTTGCGCCACTGCATCGGGCCGAAGGCCCACGCGGGCGGCAGCCGCGGGAGGCCCGTGGTGCGCGTGTAGCGCGCGACGACCTCGGTGGGCGTACCCACGTAGACGTGCGCGACGGCGCGGTTGCCCTCGAAGGTCGCCGCCACCCGGTCGGCGTGCGTCGAGGCCACGTCGAAGGCCCCCGCCTCGCGGGTCTCGACGAAGAGCCCGTAGCCCTTGGTCGAGACGAGGAAGGGCACCGGCGCGTGCTGCTCGTTGGTGCCCGACTCCAGGCCCCCGATCTGGAGCTGCATCGGCACCACCCGCCCGCGGTGGTCGGTGGAGGCGAACTGCTCGCCGAGCCCGTGGTAGCCGCCGTCGTCGCTCGGGAGGTTCACGCGGATCATCGCGACCTCGCTCCCCGCGGCCTCGACCGCGATGGAGAAGTGCCCCTCGGCGACGGAGGTGACGACGAGCGTGACCCGCCCCGCGCGCGGGTGGGCGAGCACCACGCGCCCGGCGCTCTCGTCGACGCCCTCGATGTCGAGGGGCGTGACCCACTCGATGTCTCCCGGGGCCTCGACGCGGGGGTCGTGAAAGCGCGTGGGGGAGCGGCCGTCGGGGCGCACGCCGAGCTGCACCAGGGGCCAGTTCATCGAGCGATCCAGGCGGAGCTGGCCGCCCGGGTCGCGGAGCTCCATCGAGAGCGGCGCGCCCGAGAGGCGCAGGGCGCCGCCGGCGTTCATCACGCGGAGCAGCTCGCGCGGGGGCGGTCGGGGGACGTCCTCGCCGAGGTCGGTCGCGGCCTCGCTGGCGTCGGGCGAGACGTCGACCGAGGGGAGGTCGGTGACCGTCGCGTCGGTGGGGGCTGAGGTGTCGGAGCCGTCGCAGCCGAGGAGCGCCGCGACGACGAAGGCCAAGGATGAGCGGGCGCGCAACACGGCGGGAGACTACCGCGGGCGTCGCCTCCAGATCACCGCCGCGCCGGCGGCCACGGCGCTCACGGTACCGACCCG
>JAEYZO010000873.1 GCA_023428035.1 Pseudomonadota bacterium
GTCTCTGCGACGGCGTCGCACCGCGACTCCCACCCCCACCACCGCGAGCGCGGCGACCCCCGCGAGCACGTACCCGCCCACGTCGGTGCTCTTCCCCGCCAGCGCCGCGCGCGCCAGCGGACGCCCCGCCACCAGCGAGGTCAGCCCGTACGTCGCGACGCGCTCGCTCCCCGCGCGGAAGTCCTCGTAGCGCCTTCCGTCGTGCACGCGCAGGCCGCGGCGCAGGCCCTCCATCGCCTCTCGCACCGCGGGGAGCGCGGTGATCGGCGCGACCACGTTCATCTCCAGCGCGCCGTCGCGGGTGAGCACCCGCGTCGCGTAGGAGACACGGTGCGTCGGTCCTCCCAGGTCCACCTCGCGCGCCCACCAGAGCGCGTGCCGCTCGCGCTCGTAGCGCGGCGCGTCGGCCCAGCCCACCAGGGTGAAGCCCGCGAGGCCCCGCTGCGCGCGGCGTGCGTTCTCTCGCGCGGCGTCTTCGCGCAGCGACGCGAGCGCGGCGTCGGCGTCGAGGGGGTCGCTGTCGTCGACGTGCCCGTGCGGCGCGAAGGCCAGGACGATCCCCCACACCCCCGCGCTGAAGGGCGAGCCCTCGGGCGGAAAGATCATCCCGAGGGTGTTGCTGCCCGCGGGGTTGCCCCAGGCCGCGAGCACGCGCGCGGATTGCGCCGGGTCGAGGTAGCGAAAGCCCCGCGGCATGGTGAGCGTCGCGAGGTCATCACCGACGCGGGCCTCTCCCGCGAGGTAGCGGAGCGAGGCGTCGAGCTCGCGCATCCGTTGAAGCTCCGCGGCCTCGTCGGCGGAGAGGGTCACGACGGCGCCGTCGGGGAGCGTGACCGAGGCGTCCTGCGCGAGGGAGAGCGTAGGGGTGAGCGAGAGGAGGAGGGCGGCGAGCCAGGGCTTCACGACGCGGCGACGGCTACCACGCCGACGGTCGTCGCCACTACTCCGCGGGCTCGGCGGCGGTCACCGGCTCGGCGGCGCCCTCGTCGCGCGCCCTCGCCGGGGGGTTGGTGAACACCAGCGCGCCGTCGTCGATCTTGCGCAGCTTCATCATCGCGTAGTCGAGGGCGTAGTTCTGATAGAGCTTCCACGGCTCGGCGGCGCCCTGCCGGGGGAGCATGTGGATCGCCCGCTGGATGTACCCCGCCGTGAGGTTGAGGAAGGGCGTCTCGTCGACCTTCATCGACCCGCGGCGCGGCGTGGCGACGGCGAAGCCCGCGCGCTCCATGTGGTTGATGAGCCGGCAGAAGTAGTCGCTGATGAGGTCGGCCTTCAGCGTCCACGAAGAGTTGGTGTAGCCGAAGACCATCGCGAGGTTGGGCACGTCTTCGAGCATCGCGCCCTTGTAGTAGAGCTTGTCAGACACCTTCACGGGCTCGCCGTCGACCGACAGAGACGCCCCGCCCAGCACCTGCAACGACAATCCCGTGGCGGTGATGACGATGTCGGCCTTCAGCGTCTCTCCCGACGTGAGCTTGATGCCGTCTTCGGTGAAGCGGTCGATGGTGTCGGTCACCACCGAGGCGCGGCCCGACTTCAATGACGCGAAGAGGTCGCCGTCGGGCACCGCGCAGAGGCGCTCGTCCCACACGTTGTAGCGGGGGGAGAAGTGCTTCATGTCGAAGCCCTCGCCCACCTCGCGCTGCACCTGGCGCATCAGGATCTTGCGGGCGCGGGCCGGGTACCTCCGCGCGAAGTTGTAGACCCCCATTGTGAGGAGCACGTTCTTCACCCGCGCGAAGCCGTAGACCGCGCGCTCGGGGAGCACCCTTCGCAGACCGTTGGAGAGGATGTCTCTCCCGGGGACGGACACCACGTAGCTCGGAGAGCGCTGGAGCATGGTGACGTGGGCGGCCCTCTGCGCGAGCGCGGGCACGAGCGTCACGGCAGTCGCGCCGCTGCCGATCACGACCACCCGCTTGTTCGTGTAGTCGAGGTCCTCGGGCCACGCCTGGGGGTGAACGATCGTCCCGCGGAAGTCTTCGCGCCCGGCGAAGTCAGGCGTGTGGCCGGACTCGTAGCGGTAGTAGCCCGAGCAGGCGACCACGTAGCGCGCGGTGATCGTCACCACCTCGCCGGTGTCGAGCTTCTCGACGGTGACCTTCCACCGCGCGTCGCGGGACGACCAGTCGAGGCCGAGCACCTTGTGGCGAAAGCGGACCTTGTCGGTGACCCCGTACTCCCGCGCGGTCTCTTCGATGTAGGCCCTGATGTCAGGCCCGTCGGCGATGGACTTGGGGTTCGACCAGGGCTTGAAGGCGTAGCCCAGGGTGTACATGTCCGAGTCGGAGCGGATGCCGGGGTAGCGGAAGAGGTCCCAGGTGCCCCCGAGGGCGGCGCGCATCTCGAGGAGGGCGAAGGTCTTTCCAGGGCAATTCTTCTGGAGGTGCACCGCGGCGCCGACGCCCGAGAGCCCGGCTCCGATGATCACCACGTCGAGGTCTTCGTGCTTCATGAGCGTGCAGGACTGTAACAGCGGGTGTCACAGCCCGTGAGGGGCACCGCGGACGTCGTGCTTGTCATCGCGGGCCACGCCCGGCGCCCGGCTGTACTACCCTCGCAGCGCTCGTGAGCTCCGCCCCCGCCGACGACTGGAAGCGTCGCACCGTCCCCGGCGTGTACCCGCTCACGATGCTCGAGATCGCGGCCGACCGGGGCGTCGCCTCGTCGCTGCTCCTCTCCGACGCCGGGCTCAGCGTGACGCCCGCTGACATCGCCGAGTCGGGCCTCGCCTTCGAAGAGCACGTCCGGCTCATGTACGCGATCGAGGCCCGCGTGGGCGACCCCAGGGTGGGCGTCGAGCTCGGGTGGAGGCTCCCTCCCACGGCCCTCGGCAGCGTGGGTCACGCGATCCTCGCGAGCGCCACGGGGGCCGACGCGCTCGCGGCGCTCCAGCGCTTCTGGCACCTCATCGGCTACGCCTGCAGCATCGCCGTCGACACGAAGGGCGAGACGGGATGCGTCGAGGTGTACGTGCACCTGCCGCTCACCGAGCCCGAGCGGGCGCGCGTGAAGGAGGTGTGCCTCGTGAGCATGCGCCGCGGCGTGCTCGCGCTGGTGCCCGACGCGGCGGGCGAGACCGAGGCGTGGTTCGACTTCGCCGAGCCCTCGCACGGGGGCTTCGTGCGCGAGCGGCTGGGGCGGGTGCGCTACGACGCGCCGTCGTGCCAGTTCCGCTTCCCGACGCGGCTGTTGTCTCGGCCGCTGGCGCTGTCGAGCGCGGCGGGGTTGAAGGCCGCCGTGCGCGCGTGCGAGCGCGAGGAGGAGGAGCGCGGCCTCTCCGACGGACGTCTCATCGCGCGGCTGCGCTCCGAGCTGAAGCCGGGGGCGAAGGGGTATCCCTCGCTCGACGAGATGGCGCGACGTCTCGGGATGGCGCCGCGCACGCTCCGTCGACACCTCAAGCACGAGGGCGCGGGCTACGCCGAGATGCTCGAAGACGCGCGGCGGAGCGAGGCGCTGAAGCTGCTCGGCAACCCCCAGCTCGCGACGCACCAGGTGGCGCAGCGGCTGGGCTACCTGGATCCGGCGAACTTCACCCGCGCCTTCCGTCGGTGGACGGGGCAGACCCCGAGCGAGTACCGCCGACGGGTCGTGGGGGAGTAGCCCTTACGCCTTGTCGCCGAGGTAGCGGGCCTTGGCGCGCTCCACCGCGGGGCCGTAGTCGTGCTGCGAGGGGTGAAAGCCCTCGCGGAAGTACTCCAGGTACTGCGGGATCACCTTTCGGAACACTCCCGGTCGGCCCCACATCGTGTCGAGGGCCTTCGCGGCGCCGCGCGGGTCACGCAGGCCGCCCATCGCGCGGAACAACACCGCGGAGCGCATGGTGTTCATCGCGAGGAACATCACCGTGACGAAGGCCATCATCCGTCGTCGCAGGGCCTCGTCGCCCACGCACGACTGGTACACGTCGAAGGCCACGGAGCGGTGCTCGACCTCCTCGATGGCGTGCCAGGCCCAGAGCTTCGCGACCTCGTCGGGCATCGTGTCGAGGAGCTCGGGGTGCTCCAGCAAAGCGCCCGCGAGGATGGCCGTGAAGTGCTCCAGCGCCGCGGTGCGCGCGAGGTTCGCCTCGGGCGAGGATGCCCTCTGGAGGCGGGTGATCCCCTCGGTGAGGAAGCGCTCCATGCGCTCGACGGGCAGGCCCTTCGCCGCGAGGAAGCGGTTGAAGGCGACGTGCTCCTTGGTGTGGTGGGCCTCTTGACCGATGAAGGCGTGCACGGCCTCGCGCAGTGAGGGGTCGGTGACCTTCGGGAGGAAGTGCCGCACGCTCGCGATGAAGAACCGCTCCCCCGCGGGGAAGGACACGGCGAGGGCCGAGAGCGTCGCGGTGAGCATCGCGTTGTCGTCGAACCAGCGCTCGGGCGTGGCCTCGGCGAAGCGGAGGTCCATCTTGCGGACCTTGATGGCGGGGCGGGGGTCTGCGGCGGCGGCGGTCTGCATGGTCGTGAACGTAGCCTCCGCGGCCGCCCTCGCATTGGCCGCCGCGGACAGACTGCTTGTCATTGTCGGTCGGGCGGTGCGCTCAGGGGGTGACGCCGAGGGCGTCGGCGGCGGCACCGACGGTGACCTGCACCACGCGGCGCATGAAGTCACCGTCGAGGGACTCCGGCGCGTCGGCCCCGCCGCGGCAGTGGTAGCGCGCGTTGCGGAACTCCGCGGTGTCGGTGATCTGGATGGCGGGGAAGCCCGCGGCCCAGAAGGGCGCGTGGTCCGAGCGCTGGAGGTCGCCGTAGAGGGGCGAGCTCGTCTGCGCGCGGGTGAGCGTGAGGGTCACGGTGGGGAGCGAGACCGCGGCCGCGGCGCGCTCCATCGCCGCGGTGTGGTCGCGGGCGCCGTCGTCGGCGATCAAGGCGATGAAGTCTCCGCGGTTGTTGTTCTCGCGCACCTGCGCGGCCTGCCGCGGGAACACCAGGTTCAGCCCCACGGGCAGCCGCTGGGTGTCGGGCTCCGTCGAGCGGTAGCCGATCATCTCGAACACGAAGGCCGCGGCGATGGTCTCCCCCGCGCTCATCGCCCGCTGCGCGTAGGCGCGAGAGCCGATGAGTCCGCGCTCCTCCTCGTCCCAGAGGGCGACGACGAGGGTGCGGGTGAAGCGGCCCTGCGAGAGCACCCGCGCGGCTTCGAGCGCGCCGGCCACTCCGCTCGCGTTGTCGTCGGCGCCGGCGCAGCCCTCGACGTGGTCGTAGTGCGCCGACACGATCACCCGCGGCGCGGAGGGGTCGCTCCCGGGCTTCACGCCCACGACGTTCACCCCGGTGCCGTAGTCGTGCCGCTCGACGGTGAAGCCCAATGAAGCGAGGCGCTCCGCGCTGAGCTCGCGCACGGAGCGGTGGTGGTCGCTCGCGGGGGCGCGCGGGCTCGCGACGCGGGCGACGTCGGCGACGAGGTCGGGCTCGCGCACGCAGGCCATCAGCGCGGCGGAGGAGCCCGCGCCGCAGGTGGCGGGCGCGGCGACATCGGGCGCGTCGGTGACGGGGGTGGTGTCTACGGCTGGCGCGTCGGTGACGGTGGAGGCGTCGACGTCGGGCGCGCTCTGCGTGCGGCAGGCGCAGAGGGCGACGAGGAGCAGGGGCGTGGCGAGGGGGCGCATCGCGCGCAGGGTCGCACGGGGAGGGAGGGAGCGGTCAGGGCTCAGTGGAGGTCGGCGATGAGCGCGAGGCCGAGGAGAGCAGTGACGGGCGGAGACGACCACTGGGTCTGTCCGTCGAAGGTGACCTGCGTGGCGCTCGGCAGCGCGGTGACCTCGGCCTGCGCGCGGAGGAGGAGCCTCTGGCTCAATGGGATCTCGTACCCGAAGCGAGCGCCCACCGCGTACCACGGGAGCACCGCGACCTGATCGGTGAGGAGGCCCACGCTGGTGACGCGCTGCACCCCCGCGAGCCCGAGGCCGCACACCACCCAACGGCCCGGGTGGCCGCACAGGGCGAGGCCGCCGAGGACGACCCCCACGTCGAAGCCGAAGCCCTCGCCGATGGCGAGGTAGGTGGGGACGTCCATCCGGCCCTCGAGGGTCGCGGAGATCGCGCGCCAGCGTAGGCCGACGCCGAGCGTCCCGCCGCCAGAGAAGTTCGGCGTGGCGCCGAGGCTCGCGTGCAGCTCGACCTGCACCCTGAAGCTCAGCCTGTGCGCCGTGGGGCGCGGGGGAGGAGGGCGCGGGGTGACAGGCGCCTCGTCGTCGACGGCCGCGGTGATCGACTGCGGCGCCTCGCGCGCGGGGGTCGTCTCGACGAGCACCGTGCTCCGCGTGGTGGTGGTCTGCGTGACCTCGGGCTGCGGCGCCTCTCGCGGGGCGTCTTGCGCTTGCTGGATCGCGAGCGTGAGGAGGAGCCCATCGACCAGCGCGCGGCAGTCTCGGTGTGACCTCTCGCGCGGGGGGAGCGCCTCGCCAGCGGCGGTGGTCACCGCGAGGCGACCACGCCAGGAGCCACTACGCGCGCGCTGCACGGAGAGCACCGCGCGCCCCGCGGCGGGGTCGCCCTCTCCGTCGTGGCCCAGGCGAGCGGCGACCATCGCGCGGAAGAGCGCGGCGCTCGGGCAGCGAGGCGCCGGGGTGTAGGCCACCGAGACGCGCGGCGAGGGCTGCGCCGACGCCACCGCGGGCGCGAGCGCGCAGCACACCCCGACCACGGCGCCCCAACGCATGGCAACGATGTACCGGATTTGCCTCCCCTGCGGCAAGCGCTCCGCGGTAGGATCGCGCCTTGAGCCGGGGGTGGTGGGGGTTGCTCGGGCTGGGCCTGAGCGCTGGCGGCGTGAACCGAGTCGACCTGGGGGGCCGCGACGCGAGTGCGGATCTTCACGACAGGAGTGAGGCCGACGTGGGCCCCGACGTCCTCGAGGGTCCAGACGGCTCGCCCTCCGACGGGGGCGTGACGCCGATGGTGCAGTGCGGCGCGCTCGGCGAGTTCGCGGGGGTTCATGACACGGTGAGGGTGAGTCGCGAGCGGGCCCCCTCTGTGATCCTCGGCGCCCGCACCATCGTCGCCCACGCGTCGAACACCCGCGGCGGGCAGACGATGCAGCTCGTGGGCGGTCAGCTCTGGTGGAGCGAGAGCCTCGACGGGTGCCGAGAAAACTGGTGGGGGATACGGACGTGGCGCTTCCCCCTCGACCCTGACCTGCAGGGGATGGACAACGGGGTGTGCGAGCCGGCGAGCGTCCGTGGCGGATTGATCTCGTCCATCGCGTACAACGGGAACGCGATCGGGCTGTGCTACTCGACCCACGCTCGCGTCCTTGGGCAGAACGACGCTGGGATGGACGTATGGGGCGGGGTCGAGGTGATCTGCGGCAAGGTGAGCACGCCCGGGCAGTTCATGGAGACCGTCAGAGGCCTCCCCTATGTAGAGGAACTCCTGATCGGGTCTAGGGGAGGCGACATCGCCTTACCGCAGTTCTTCGCGGTGATGGCTTCGAGGGAGCGCCAGCGCGTGACGCAGAGGTTCGACGCCGAGATGCGCCCTCAAGGTGAGCCGGTTCCCTTCGGCGGACCGGAGTATCGTAACAGCTCGGCGGTCGTCGTCTGGGACGAACTCTGGGTCGCGGGCGGACTATGGAGCGAGTTCTATCAGCCGGGACCTGAGCGCCCCAACGGTGAGATCGTGCGCCTTCGGGCCCTCGACGCTCAACCCATCGGCAGGTTGGCCGCCCCACGATCGCTCTTCGGAGAGACCGTGCCTCGTCACATCAACATGGCGCGCAATGGGGCCGGCGTGGTGATGGCGATCAGTCGACCTCCCGAGAGGGCGGGCGGGGACAACGCCGTCGAGTTCGCGGCGGTGTGCCCTGATGGCAGCTTCGGGCGCGCGACGGTCGCGCGCGATCTCGACCTCTGGGCGCTGAACGTCGTCTCGTTCAACAACGGCTGGGTGGTCCTCGCCAGGAGTCAGGCGCGACAGTCAGGGTTGATTCAGCTCTGGCTCTACGTGCTCGATCCTTCCGGAGCGCTCCGGGGGTCGCCGACGCTCGTCGATGACAACGCCGGGCACTACGCCCTGCTCGCGCGCGGCGCCGAGCGCGATGACCTGTGGGTTCTGACGCAGTCCGGCAGCAAGGTGTCGGGGCTCGACTACGTGCTCCGCCACGTCTGGGTGCGGTGAGCCAGGGTCAACGGCGGTAGCGCTGCCACTGGCTCCGGGTTTCTTGGAGCGCGTCGAGGGTCTGCCAGCACGGCTCGCGGTTCTTCGCGGCGAGCGACGACTCCAAAGTCGCGACCCGCTCACGCTGCGACTGGTCCGTCGCGACGAGGAAGCCGATCTCGGTGTCTCTTGACGCGCCGTCGGCCTTGGGGTGGAGCATGTAGATCGCGGCGCCGAAGCACCCCAGCACGACGAGCCCCACCACCTTGCCGGCGAGCACGGCGTCGTCTCCCCGGTTCGAGGTCGTCGCGTGCGACATGAAGCAGGTGCAGCAGAACGCCAGGATCGACACGGGAATTGCGAGCGCCGCGAGGGTCTTCCACTGCGCCCCGTAGCTCGCCGCGCGCGTCTGCTGCTCGCTACGGAGCAGCCCCAACCGGTTGGCGTTGGCCTCTACGCTCCTCCGCAGATCGGCGAGCTCGGCGCGCAGCGCGGCCCGCGGCTGATCGACCTCGTCGACGAGCGCGACGAGCTCGTCGACGACTCGAAAGAGCGCCTCCTGTTTGGCGTGGAGGTCCAGCGACGCGCCCCGCATCCCGAAGGCGCGCTCCACCTCGACGCGGGCTGACCTCGCCTGCTCCGCCGCGTGGAGCGCCCAATCCTCCGTGGCCTCGCTGCGGCTCGCCAGCGCGGCGAGGGCCTCGACGTGGCCGATCGCGCTCTCGCGGATCAACACCTCGAGCCATCGCTTGAGCCGCTCCAAGAGCTCGGGCCTGCCCGACGCGATGAAGCGATCGCGGAACCACTCGACCTGCCCCGCGGTCATCTGGTCGCCGAAGCCGTACATCAACTGGATCGCCGCGCTGACCGACGAGAGGCTCAGCAGCCCCAACGCGGCGCGGCCGCGGTCCGTGTCGGCGTCGATCCCGAAGCTGTCGCTGCACATGGCGTCGACCCAACGCGCGGCGATGAGGTCGTGGAGGTCCCACACGTCGAAGACGAAGGCCGCAGCCAGCGCGCCGCGGGGCGTGCCTCGGTGCCATCGATTCGCCGATCGCGGGTTGACGAGCCCTCGAAGCAGGCGCGCGGCCTCGGGCGGCACCGGGACGCCCTCCACGCCCTTGACGAGCCAGGTCACCCGGGCGCTCCGCTCCGCGGCGGCGCCGTCTCCCACCGCCAGGCTCATGCCCGTGTCGACCGTGGGCTTCGCGTCGCGCCCCTCCGCTCGCTCACAGCGCGCGAGCTGGAAGTACGCCGCGGGGTAGGCCGGCGTCCGCTGCACCGCGCGCTCGGCGAGGAGCTTCGCCTGGGCGATCTGCTTGACGCGGAGCATCTCCACCGACGCGTCGATGTCCTTCTCGGTGTCGAACTCCCGGCTCTTCTCCCGGTGCAACTGCGCGAGCTCGCCCTGGCGGCGGAGCTCCGCCGCGGCCTCCTCCTGCGCGTACAGCACCGCCTGGTTGTGCTCCTCCTGCCGCGCCGCGCGCTCCTCCTGCAAGCGAACGTTCTCTGCGTGACGCTCTCGCTGCTCCTCGCGCTCGCGCTCGTACCGGGCCTCGGCCTCGCGCAGGCGGTCGTTCGCCTCGCGCTCGCGAGCGGCGGCCTCGCGCTCCTCCCGCGCCTCCCTCTCAGCGCGAGCCTTCGCCTCGCGCTCGCGGCGCTCCTGGGCCTCTTCGCGGTCGCGCTCGCTCTGGCGATCACGCTCGCGCTCGATGTCAGCGAGCTCGCACTTCGAGCACACATAGCCACCGTGCCAGCCGTGCTTGTCGCACTCCATGCCAACTCCCTCTCTGCGCTGGGCGCGGGCTGCCCACGCCCCGGTTCGTCACCAGGAGCTCCGCACCTCGGCAGGCCGGACACGGGATTCTTCGGTAAAGGCACCGACTTCAGCGGCGACGGCGCGAGCGCCGCGCAGCGAGCGTGAGGGCCCGCTCCCCGGCCACCCACCTCGCCACGCGCCGTCGGCGGCCCTGCACCAGCACCGCCCCCTCCCCCGCGGGTTCGAGCCGCGCTGCGCCGTTCTCGGAGAGCTGAGCGCTCGCAGGCGCGCCGTCGATCACCGTGTACAGCACCGCGTTGAGGGAGAAGTAGGTCGGCCCGTCGTCGTCCACGCGGTTCTCAGCCATGAGCAGCGCGAAGGGTCGACCGTCGATGAGCACCGGGGCGCTCCATCGCAAGTCGTGAAGCTCGCTCTGATCTCCGGAGTACACCCCCCACGCGCGCCACCCGTCCGCCGCGCGCCTCGCGATCACCGCGTAGTTGGTGCCGTCTCGCGACACCGAGAACAGCGCCTCGGAGACGCCGTCACCGTCGAGGTCCGCGTCGAGCGACTGCACGACCTCGACGGAGCCGTCGAACACCCCCCTCGCCGACCGCGCGGGGAGCGTCGCGAAGGGCTCCTCTACGGTCTCTCCTGCCCCTGTACTCGTCGTCAGGCGCAGCGTCTCGATGCCACCCGCTCGCTGCGCCTCCGCGCTCGCCCCTGACATCATCACCGCCGCGGAAATGACCGCGCCCAGGAACCTCGAACCGTCCATCACTCATCACCTCCTGCTCGCCGCGACGGCGCGACCTCCGCCGCGCCCTCCAGCATCACCGCGACGTTCACCGCTTCGCTGACCCCCTGCCGGCGCGCGTGCTCGGGGGGCATGCGCTGGTGCTCCAGGCGCCAGCGCACGCGCGACGCCCGACCCCCGACGCGGAGCTCGACCCTCGCAGGACCGCCCACCCCCCCCCGGGAGTCGTTCACGGGTCGGCGCGCCGGGTGGGGTCGCCCCGCGGCGTCGCTCTCAGAGACCACCGCGAACCACCGCGCGAACTCCGTCGTGACCGCGCGAGACTCGTCCCCCTCGGGCCACACGCGCAGCACCCCGCGGCGCATCACGTCTCCCGTTGGAAACGCGTGCCCGATTCGCCCGAGGGAGAGCGTCGCGCGCACCGTCACCCCGTCGCCGTCGCGCTCGGCTTCGATGGCCACACGCACCGCCTCGCGGAGCATCGACGCGTCGCGCGCGCCGGGGAAGCGATGGCTCCGCCAGCGTCGCCCGTCGGCCCCGACGCGCCAGGGCATGTGGCACCCCTGACA
>JAEYZO010000274.1 GCA_023428035.1 Pseudomonadota bacterium
TGTCGACGGTGACGACGAGGGTGCGGCCGGGGCCCGTCGAGGCCCTGTGGTCGACCACGACGTAGTAGGTGCCCGCGGGCTGGTTGCGGAGCACCCGACGGGCGGGGTTGGCGCTGACGCAGCCAGGCGCGGCGGAGGCGCGCTGGCCGCAGCGCGCGTCGACGTCGACCGAGAGCGAGCTCGACCCGGTGGCAGAGACCTCGACCGTGACGTCGCGAGGGGTCGAGAGCGTGTAGGAGAAGACCGCGTCGACCCATCCGCCGGAGGTCGAGCCCGCGCCGCAGGTGGTGCCGTAGTCGGCCTCGGCGAGGAAGGGCGAGGTCGAGAGGGTCACCGGCGGCCCGTCGGGCACGACAGGCACGCCGGGGCAGACGTCTCCGCGCGAGCGCGGGCGGGCGGGCGTGACGCGGGCCTCGACCAGGGCCGCGTTGCCGCGCGCGGTCGAGACGGCGACGTAGTAGACCCCCGGAGCCAGGGTGGGCATCGCGATGCGGGCGACGCCCTCGCTGCCCGAGACGAGGCTGTTCGCGCAGCGCAGCTCCGACGCGAGCTCGCCGCAGGAAGACGCTGGCGTGAGCGTGAGCACCACGCCGTCTCCCCCGGTGGGCGTGCCCGTGATGACCACGTCGCTCGGCGCCTCGAGGGTGAGCGGGAGCACCCCGTCGCCGCCCACGGAGGTCGTGCCGCCCTCGCAGCTCGCGGGCAGGTCGGCCGTCAGACCGCGGGTGATCACCGTGTGTTGCGCGCCGTCGGAGAGGTCGGCGCAGGGGCCCGGCACGAAGCTCGGGCAGCGGTCGGTCAGGCCGGTGACGCAGACGACGCCGACGTCAGGGTGGACATCGACGGGAGCGACCTCGCTGGCGTCGGGGTCGGGCGCGTCGGGGGGAGCGTCGGGGCCAGCGTCGAGGGTGACGTCGACCGCGACCTCGTCGGCGGGGCGGTCGGGCTCCGAGGCGCCGTCGAGGTCGGGCGCGTCTCGCTCCGGGCCGGCGTCGACGACGTCGAGGGGCGCGTCGGTGAGCGCGTCGAGGGAGCCCGCGTCGAACGCGGGGGCGTCGTCGTCGGTGGGGCGGTCGAGCTCGACGGTCGCGTCGGGAGCGTCGACGGGCGGCGCGTCGGGCGACGGATGGGCGGGGGTCGAGCCGCAGCCCGAGGCCAACACCGCCAGCGCCCAGGCCCAATGCGGCCGCGGCCGCGCTCGCATCACCGTCACCGTTCGCTCCCCCGCGTTGGAGTGTTGGGTCGTCGTTCGGGGTGTTCTACCCCGCGACCCGGCGTCGCGGCAGGGAGGCTTCGATGTCGCGCGCCGCGGAGGCCCCGCCCCACGCGCTTCGTCAGTTGCTGTTGCCCACCCAGCGCACGAGGCAGCAGGTGATGTTGTCGGGCCCGCCGTTCTCGTTCGCCTTCGCGATCAGCCGCGAGGCCGCCAGCTTGAGGTCGTTCTTGTTCTCCTCGACGAGGCGCAGGAGCTCGGGGTCGGCCACGGGGCCCGACAGCCCGTCGGAGCACAGCAGGAAGATGTCGCCCGGGTTCGGGTGCTCGAGGCGCGAGTCGACCTTGACGATCTCCTTCATCCCGAGCGCGCGCACGATCACGTTCTTGTGCGGGAAGTTCGCGATCTCTTCTTCGGTGAGCTTGCGCATCTTGAGGTAGTCGTTGAGCAGCGAGTGGTCTTCGGTGAGCTGCTCGATGGCGCCGCTTCGGATGCGGTACACCCGCGAGTCGCCGACGTGCCCGACGATGAGCCCCTCGCGCACCGCGGCGCACACCACGATGGTGGTGCCCATCCCCCTGAAGCGCGGCTCCCGCTGCGCGGCCTCGAAGATGCGGAGGTTCGCGAGCTTGATCCCGGTGATCAGCCGGTTCTCCTCGTAGCTCCGCTGCTTGTCCATCTTGTACGGCCAGGTCGCGTCGGGGTCCTTCGCGGTGGCCTCGAAGAACTCGCGCATGGCGTCGACGGCCATCTTCGAAGCGACCTCGCCCGACGCGTGGCCGCCCATCCCGTCGGCCACGATCACGAGGTTCTCCTCGGCGATGATCGAGAAGTTGTCCTCGTTGTGCGTGCGCTTCATGCCGACGTTCGTCTCACCGAACATCTCCATGCGCACGGGTTGATTCGGCACGCCGCGTACCCTCTCGTTCGGTCGTGTCTCGGCCTGTGTGCCCGCCACGCGATACCTTCCGGCGAAGCTAAACCGGGTCGTTCGACAACGTCAACGGCGCTGCGACGCGCCCGCGAGGCCCCGCCAGAAGCCGCGCAGGGTCTCCGCGAAGCGCGCGGGCTGCTCCGCGAAGGGGAGGTGCCCCGCGCCTGGCACCAGCGCGAAGCGGCCGTGCGGCAGGAGCTCCGACAGCTCCCTGCTCTCCGCCGGCAGGAAGGTCCGGTCGTCGTCGCCGGACACCACCAGCGCCGGGGCGCGCACGGCGGCGGCGAGGTCCTGCGCGCGCCACCGCTGCGCCGCCTGGAGGAAGTTCGCGTCGGCCTCGGCCCTGTAGATCATCCCTCGGGTCATCTCCGCGACGGCCGCGTCGCTCGGCGGCCGGTGCCACCACATCACCCCGAGCCCGCGGAAGAGCTCCCCCACCCGCGAGGGGTCTCGCAGCGTCCCCTGCGGCGTGGTGAGCGCTCGCACCGTGGCCCAGCCCGAGGCCCCGAGGGCCTCACGCGAGCGCTCCCCGACGGCCCTCACCTGCTGCGCGTCTCGCAGCGGCGCCACGAGCACCAGGCTCCGCACCACCTCCGGGTGCCGCGCGGCGAGGCTCACCGCCAC
>JAEYZO010000329.1 GCA_023428035.1 Pseudomonadota bacterium
ACCGCGCGAGCGCGCCGCGGGCCAGCGCGGCGGACCTCCTCTCGTCGGCGCCGGGCTTCTACGTCGCGCGCCCCGAGGGAGACGCCGTCGCGCACCAGGTCTTCCTCCGGGGCTTCGACGCCGAGCACGGGCAGGACATCGAGTTCACCGCCGGGCCCGTGCCGGTGAACCTGCCGTCGCACATCCACGGCCAGGGCTACGCCGACCTGAACTTCGTGATCCCCGAGGTGGTGCGCTCGATCCGCGTGACCGAGGGCACCTACGACCCGCGGCAGGGAGACTTCGCCGTCGCGGGCAGCGCGCACTTCGACCTGGGCGTGACGCGCCGGGGCTACCTCGCGAGGGCCTCCTACGGCTCGTTCAACACCGCGCGGGCGCTGGGCGTGTGGGCGCCGCGGGGGCAGTCCGACTCGACCTTCGCCGCGGTGGCCCTGCGCCGCACCGACGGCTTCGGCCAGAACCGCGGAGGCATGAGCGGCGCCGCCGTCGCGCAGTACGCCTTTCACCTCGGCGGCTACGCGGCGCTCCTGCACGGCGCGGCCTACGGCGGTCGCTCGGGCCTCGCGGGGGTCTTGCGCCGCGACGACGTCGACGCGGGGCGGGTGGGCTTCTACGACAGCTACCCCGATCCCTCGGCGAACGCGCAGAGCGCGCTCTCGACCCGCGCCCAGGTGGCCTTCGCGCTGGAGCGCCGCGAGGCCGACGGCCGGCACACGGCCTTCGCGGCGTGGGCGCTCGCCGCGGGCTTTCGCCAGCGGGCGAACTTCACGGGCTACACCCAGCGCTCGCGGCAGCGGCCCGAGTGGGTGGGCCGCGGAGACCTCGTCGAGCAGGGCAACGACGACGTGGCCTTCGGGGCGCGGGCGTCTCACCGCACGCGCACGCTGCGGCCCAGCGCGTGGGCGAGCGGGCATTTCGAGATGGGGCTGAGCTTTCGCGCCGACCGCATCGAGCAGACGCAGAACCTCCTGCAGGCGCCGCAGAACGAGACCTGGGACCGGCGCGTCGACGCCTCGGTGCGGCAGTACGACGTGGGCGCGTGGTTCGACCTCGACTGGCAGCTCTCGCGCTACGTGCACCTGCGCGGGGGCCTGCGCGCCGACGTGCTCTTCTTCGACGTCGACGACCGCCTCGGGAATTTCACCCCGGCCTTTCAGCGCGAGACGCACATCGTGGGCTTTCGCCGCACGGCGCTGGGCCTCGCGCTGGGCCCTCGGGCGACGGTGGAGCTCGCGCCCTCGAGCTGGTCGCGGGTCTTCGTCTCCTACGGCGAGGGCTTTCGCTCCCCGCAGGCGCGGCAGCTGGAGGAGGGCGAGACCGCCCCCTTCGCCAAGGTGCGCTCGGTGGAGGTGGGCGCGCGCTTTCGCCCGAGCTCACACCCCGAGCGGCTCACGGTGACCACCGCGGCCTACGGCACCTTCCTCTCGTCGGACCTCGCCTTCGACCCCTCGGACGCTCGGCTGGAGCGCATCGGCCCCACGCGACGTCTCGGGCTGGTGGGTCACGTCGTGGCGCGGCCCTGGCGCTGGCTCCTCGCGTCGGCCTCGGTGACCTGGGTGCACGCCACGCTCGAAGAGCCCCCGCCCGCGACGGCGGAGAACCCGACGCCCGCGTTCACGCCGGGGCAGTTGTTGCCCTACGTACCCCCCGTGGTGCTGCGCCTCGACGCGCGCGCCCGGGGACGTCTCTTCACCCTCGGCCGTTCGCCCCTCGAAGGATCTCTGGGCGCGGGCTTCACCTTCCTCTCTCCGCGCCCGCTGCCCTACGGGCGCTTCGCGGAGCCGGTGTCGGTGCTCGACGCGTCGGCCTCGGTGAAATGGCGCTTCGTCGAGCTGGGCGTGGAGTGCTTCAACCTGGTGGGGTCGCAGTACGCCGCGACGGAGTACAGCTTCGTCTCCGACTGGCAGAGCGGGGGCGCGCCGTCGCTGGTCCCGGCGAGGCACTTCGCGGCGGGGGCGCCGCGCACGGTGATGGCCACCGTGGGGCTGGAGTTCTGATGCGAGCGAGCCCCCTCATCCTCGCGGCGCTCCTCACGGCCTGCGGCTCCACCGGGCAGGAGGAGGTGCGTCACCCCTTGTTCGCCCACGGGACGATGCCCGCTCCGTTCATGGCCGGCGCGTGGGAGGTCACCCTCGACGTAGCCCGCGTCGACATCGGGCCGGTGTACTTCTGCGCCACGGAGGCGGCTTCGAGCGACCTCTGCCCCGCCGCCGTCGCGGAGTTCGCCGCGAGCGGGCTGGTCGACGCGCTCGACCCCAGCTCCCAACGCCTCGGCGAGGTGGTGGGCTTCTCTGGAACGGTGCGCTCGGCCACCTGGGACTACGGCTTCAACTGGTTCACCACGCAGCGCGCGGCGAGGCCCACCGCCACGTCGCCGGGCGGTCACTCCGCGCATTTCGAAGGGCGCGCGACGAGGGACGGACGCACCGTGCGCTTCGTGAGCGACGTCGACGTGCGCCCGATGATCCAGGGCTCGCGCGCGGTGCAGGGCGCGCGGGTGAACGGAACGCTCCGGGCGGCGACGGCGCGGTTGGACCTGGCCTTCGACGCGCGCCGCTGGTGGAGCGGGGTGGACTTCGACGAGGTCGCGGCCATCGAGGGCGACCCGGCGGTGGTGCCGGCGACGTCGCGGGCGCACAACGCCGTGGTGATCGCGATGACCACCACGGGGGCGCCGAGCTTCACCTGGAGCGAGTAGGGCGGGTCAGGGGACCGGGACTCGCTGCGGGGTCGGGTAGTTCGCTGTCCCTGAGTCCAGGGGGAGGGTCTGTCCAGCCCAGTTGTTGCCCCAGCACCAGACCTGGCCCCCGCGCTCGACGGCGCAGGTGTGCGCGGTGCCCGCGGCGATGTCTGCGACGTCCGTGAGAGCGCCGACGCTGACGGGGGTGGTGGAGCGGAGCATTGATCCGTTACCGAGCTGGCCCTCGGAGTTCTTGCCCCAGCAGCGCACGGTGCGCGCCCTGGTGATCGCGCACGCATGTGAGTCGCCCGCGACCACCGCCGCGGCGTCGGTGAGCGTCACGACGGAGACCGGGCTGCCGCGGTTCGCCGTGGTGCCGTCGCCGAGCTGGCCCTCGTGGTTGCGCCCCCAGCACGAGACGCGGCCCGTCTCGTGGCGGGCGCAGGTGAAGTCCTGGTTGGCGGTGATCTCCCGCGCGTCGGTGATCCCCATGACCTGCACCGGGGTCGTCTGCGGCGGGTCGGAGCTCATGGCGATGGTCCCGATGCCGAGCTGCCCGTACTCGTTGCGCCCCCAGCAGAACACGGTGCCGCCGCGCCGCCGCGCGCAAGAGTGCCGGACACCGACCGCGACCTCGTCGACGTCGGTGAGGCCCTGCACGGTCTGCGCGGCGTTCGCCCCTGAGCGAGGCGTGCCGCTGAGCTGGCTGTACTGGTTCTGCCCCCAGCAACGCACGGTGCCGTCCCCGCGGGCGGCGCAGGCGTGTGAGTCTCCCATCGCGACGCTCACCACGTCCGCGACCGCGTTGCCGCCCGTGACGGGAGCGTCACGCGTGCTCCCCGAGACGCCGAGCTGCCCCGTGGAGTTCTGGCCCCAGCACTGCACGAAGCCTGACGACTCGCGGACGCAGAGCTGGTCGAACTCTCCGTCGAGGTCGACGCCTCCGGTGATCCCCGACACGGTGGCGAAGCCGCCGTCCAGCGGCGCCCCCCCGCGACCGAGCTGACCTACGGAGTCATAGCCCCAACAACGGACGAACGAAGGGCTCCGCAGTACGCAGTTGTGGTAGCGGCCCGCGCCGATTCGTGGGTACGTCACGCCCCCGCCGTCGGGCACGTCGGGCACGTCGGGCACGTCGGGCACGTCGGGCACGTCGGGCACGTCGGGCACGTCGGGCACGTCGGGCACGTCGGGCACGTCGGGCACGTCGGGCACGTCGGGCACGTCGGG
>JAEYZO010000332.1 GCA_023428035.1 Pseudomonadota bacterium
CCCGTCCGGCCCTCCCCCGCCCCGGCGGCGCAGATCCTCGGGAACCAGAAGACCTACGGGCTCCTGGGCCTGTACACCACGGCGTCGAAGTCGTCGGGGCTCCTCGACGGCGACCCCGTGCGCTTGACCGCCGACGCGCGCGCCTTCGTCGAGCGCGCGTACCTTCCGAAGCTCACGCGCGCGGCGGGCCGCGACGCGAAGCGGATCGTCGATCTCCTCACGCCGCCGAGCGCGACGCTCGACACCCACGGGCGCGACCGCGCGGTGCTCGACGCCGTCGCGCGGCTCGTGACGGCGCGCCCCACGTCGGCGGAGCGCGCGTTCCTCCGCGAGCGGCTGGTGCGCGGCGGGCCCGGAGACGCCGGTCGGACGCGGGGGCTGCAAGCCGCGTTGGCCTCAGCGCTCGCGACCACCTTCACCGACGCTGCGTGGGCGCTCTCGCCGAAGTCTGTCGCCTCACTCGCGAGGGCGGCGCGACGCGAGGGAGAGCTCGGGGGCCACCTCGCTGCGCGGCTGGAGCGAATCCGAACGTGCGAGCTCTTGATCGCGCCGAGCGCGGCGCTCTTCGAGCATGTGCTCGGGTGTCACGGGCAGACCGTCGCAGCGGCGGCGGAGCGGCTGCGCGAAGCGTGGGGCGCGGGGCTCGGGGCCACGATCGATGTCGACGAGACCGCCGCGCTCGAAGCCGAGCTCGGGGGCGGAGCGGGCGGCGGCGAGGCCGGCGCGCGATGGGTGGCGCTGTCGCGCGCCCTGGTCGCGGGGGAGTACGACTCGGCCATCGCGATGCTGTTCGCGCAGAACGCGGCCGTGATGCGGGCGCGCGGCGGGGCGGCGGCGTGGGCCGAGCTCCGGGGAGGGAAGATCGACGTGCGCTTCCGCGACGAGCAGTTCACGCGCCTGCCCACCGCGGCGGAGCTGCCGACGTACTGGCGCCACGCGTACTTCATCGACGCGCTGCGCTCGGTCTCGTTCGCGCTGAGGGAGCCGTCGTGAGCGGCGCCCCGCGCGAGGTGCTCTCGGAGCACTTTCAAGAGCGCATGCGCGGCCGTCGGCTCGTCAGCGCGGTGTTCACCACCTTTCGCTTCGACCCGGGCTTCTTCGAGCAGGAGGTGCTCCCGATCTACTTCGACCTGCCGCTCAGCCACGCGGGCGCGATCAAGCGCGTTCAGCTCGAAGACGCGCTGCGCACGGTGCCCGGCAGCGTCGCGGTGTACTTCGACGAGAGCGGCGTCGACCTCGACGCGAGCCCGGCGCACCTCGACGTGCGCCGCTACGCCGTGCCGCAGCGGACGGGGATCTTCCACCCGAAGAACGTGTTCGCGCTGGTGGAGTCGGCCGAGCCCGACGAGCACGGTCGCCGCGAGCGGGCGCTGTTGGTGGGGTGCATGTCGGCGAACCTCACCCGCGCGGGGTGGTGGGAGAACGTCGAGGCCGCCCACGTCGAAGAGATCCGAGAGGGAGACTCCACGCGGCTCCGCGACGACCTCGACGCGTTCTTGAAGGGCCTGCGCGACCGCGTCCGTGATCGCGACCGCGACGCGGGCGACCACGCGGCGATCCGCGACCTCCGCGCGTTCCTCAAGGGCACCTCGCAGCGCGAGCAGCGCAGCAGCGGCGGGAGGCTGCACACGCACTTCCACGACGGGGGCGCGTCCTTCGCCGACTTCCTCGCCGAAGCCACGGGCGGCGCGCTCCGCGGGATGTGCATGGAGGTGATCTCTCCGTACTTCGACGACGCGGGAGACTCCGCCCCGCTCCAGGAACTCCTCGACCGGTTTCGCCCTCGCGAGGTGCGTGTGTTCCTTCCTCGCGGCGCGGGGGGCGAGGGCCTGTGCGCGCCCGCGCTCTACGACTGGGTGCGCGCGCAGCCGAACGTGAGCTGGGGCTCGCTGGCCCGGGAGCCGATCCAGCGAGGCGGCAGGGAAGACTCTCCGGCGCGCACCGTCCACGCGAAGGTCTATCGGTTCTTCGACCCGGTCCGCGGCGGGCGCGAGGTGGTCTACGTCGGCTCGGCGAACCTGACGCGCGCGGCGCACGGCCTCGCCGGTCGCGGAAGCAACACCGAGAGCGGCTTCGTCGTCGAGGTGACCTCCGCGGCGCGGCCCGACTTTTGGTTGACCGTCGACGCGAAGCGGCCGAGCGCCTTCGACGCCGACCGCGGAGAGGCCGAGGGGACGGCCACCTCGGGCGGCACGCGCCTCTCGCTGCGCTTCTGGTGGGACCGACGCGTGGGAGAGGTCTGGTGGGAGGATCGCCGCCCGTCTCCCGCGCTCGTCGTCGAAGACCGGGGCGCGCGGTTGTTCTCCCGCGAGGGCCTCGCGCCGCGACAGTGGATCGCGCTCGACGACGCTGAGAGCGCGCGCCTGGCCGAGGTGCTCACGTCGACCTCGCTCTTGCAGGTCCGCGGCGAGGGCGAGGCGCCCGGCGTGCTGCTCGTGCAGGAGGAGGGCATGGCGCAGCGACCGTCGCTGCTCTTCGCGCTCACGCCCGCGGAGATCCTCCGGTACTGGTCGCTCCTCACGCTGGAGCAGCGCGCCGCCTTCGTGGAGTCGCGCGCGCGGGTGACCGATGACGACGACCCGCTGGTCGCCCGCGTAGAGGGGCTCGCCCACGACGAGACGCTCTTCGACCGCTTCGCGGGGATCTTTCACGCCTTCGAGTGCGTCGAGGCGGCGGTGAAGCGCGCGCTGGAGGGCGGCGCGACGCGCGACGCGGAGTACAGGCTCTTCGGTCGCAAGTACGACTCGCTCGGCACGCTGCTCGACCGGGTCTCGGGCGACGCGCCGAAGCACGGGGGAGACGGCATGGACGACATCGAGCGATACGTGCTCCTGCTCTGCGCGCGGCAGCTCTTCCGGACGCTGGAGCGCGAGCACGAGGACTTCTTCGCGGCGCACCGCGAGGCGACGAAGACGCTCCGTGGACAGCTCGACGCGGTCGACGCGGTGCGAGCGAAGGTCAGCGCCGCCGACCCCGAGATGCCCGCGTTCCTCGCGTGGTTCGAGCGGAGGTTCCTCCAGCGCGCGAGGCCTCTCGCCGAGACGGAGGCGTCGTCGTGATCGACCGCGACGCCGCCAGGGCCCTGCTGGATTTCGGGCGACGCATCGGCGACGGCCCCCGCGCGGACGACCAGCTCGACGGCGCCGTCGCGATCCACAACATGCTGGAGGAGCACCGCGTCGCGTACCTCGCCGACGAGGTCGGGATGGGCAAGACCTACGTGGCGCTCGGGGCGCTCGCGCTCTTCCGGCACTACAAGCCCGACTTCCGGGTGCTGGTGATCGCGCCGCGGGAGAACATCCAGCGCAAGTGGCAGAAGGAGCTCACCAACTTCGCTGCCCACAACCTGCGCTTCGCGGACCTGCGGGTGGCGGCGATCGACGGCGCACCCGCGCGACCGCTGGTCGACTGCGAGAGCCTCTTGCACTTCGCGCGCGAGGTGACGCTCGACCCGCACCGAGATTTCTTCCTCCGCATGAGCAGCTTCAGCCTCGCGCTCGGTCGCGATTTCGAGTCGTGGAGCCGGTATCGCGACGCGATCCGCGCCGAGATGCCCTGGGTGCCCGACGAGGCCTTCGACCTTCGCAACAAGGATCGCTTCAAGGACAGCTTCGCCGCGGCGCTCTGCTGCGCGCTCCCGAGGTTCGACCTGGTGATCGTCGACGAGGCGCACAACCTCAAGCACGGGTGCGGTTCGTCGGCGGCGCGCAACCGCGTCCTGGCGCGGGTCTTCGGCCGCGCGGAGGATGTCGACGCCCGCGTGTTCAAGGGCTACGGCCCACGCGCTGATCGCGTGCTCTTCCTCTCGGCGACGCCCCTCGAAGAGAGCTACCAGCACGTGTGGAACCAGCTCGACGTGTTCGGGCTCGCGGCGCCCTTCGACGGGCTGCGTCGGGACGACCTCGGCGAAGAGGCGAAGAAGGGCGTAGCGCGGGAGTTCCTCGTGCGTCGCGTGACCGAGATGCGCGTCGCGGGGAGCACCTACACGAAGAACCTCTACCGTCGCGAGTGGCGGCGCGGAGGGGTGAGCACGCACGACGAGCCCATCCGGGTGAGCGACCCCCGGCAGCGGCTGGTCGTGGCGCTGGTGCAGAAGAAGGTCGCCGAGCTGCTGGGGTCCGAGCGCTTCAACCGGTCGTTCCAGATTGGGATGCTCGCGTCGTTCGAGAGCTTCCTCGAGACGGCCAAGTTGAGGCACGACATCGACGACGCCGCCGAGAGCACCTTCGACGACGCCGAGCAGGCCGAGGACCTCGCCGAGCGCGAGGGCCTCGACGTTCGGGATCTGAACCGTCTCGCGCAGGACTACCGACGGACCTTCGACGCCGAGCTCCCGCACCCCACGATCGCGGCGGTGGGCGACAGGCCCGCCGCCGCGTGGACGACCGGGCGCAAGGCCCTGGTCTTCGTCCGTCGCGTGGCGTCGGTGACCGAGCTGAAGCGCAAGCTCGACGAGCGCTACGACCGGTGGCTCATCCCGCACCTGCGCGACAGGCTCCCGCGCGAGCTCCACCCTGATTTCGACCGCGTGAAGGAGCAGTACGCGTCTGAGAGGGAAGCAGTCCTGGGCCGTCGCGCGGAGGGCGCGAGGATCGACAAGGACGACGAGGTCGATCGCGGCGGCACCGACACCTTCTTCGCCTGGTACTTTCGGGGCGAGGGTCCGAAAGGCTTCGTCAGCGGCGCGAATGTGCAGCAGCGCTTCACGCGCACGAGCGGCGCGCTCGCGACCTTCTTCTCGGACAACTACGTCTCCGCGCTCCTCGGCGTGCGGCCCGACGCGGCCCTCGCGACGCTGGCGCGGGTCGTCGGCGCCACCGAGGCCGAGACCCGGGCGCGCC
>JAEYZO010000355.1 GCA_023428035.1 Pseudomonadota bacterium
GACCGGAGACGAGCGGGGCGAGGTAGGTGACGAGGGCGAGGTCTGCGAGGCGGGGGCGTGTGCTGCTGACGGTGGTGCTCATGGGCTCGCTGCGGTCGAAAGGGACCGCGGAGTCTAGACGCACCCCGCTACGATGGGAACACGCGGCTCACCCCTGGGCCTTCACCGCCCCGGCCTCGCGCAGCAGCGGGGCGAGCTCACCCCGGGCGTGCAGCTCGCGCACGATGTCGCAGCCCCCGACGAACTTTCCGTCGACGTAGAGCTGCGGGATCGTCGGCCAAGAGGCGAACTCCTTGATGCCCTCGCGGATCGCCGGGTCGGAGAGCACGTTCACGGTCTCGTAGCTCGCCCCCACGGCGTTGAGCGTCTGCACCACGGCGCCCGAGAACCCGCACTGGGGAAAGTGCTTCGAGCCCTTCATGAAGAGCACGACCTTGTTCGAGCCGATGATGCCTTCGATGCGCTGGCGCAGGGCGTCTTCCATGGATCTCCTCCGACCGTGTCGCGGTCGCGTCGTGGCGTAGGCCCGCGCCGCGCTGGTGTCAACGGCGCCCACCACGCCCGCGCGCCTTCGTGCTATCGCCCCGACGGCCGATGACCGAGCCCGACCCCGAAGCGCGCCCCCTGGACCTCGGTTCGATCCCCGTCGCGCCCCCGCGAGAGCCCCCGCCCACGGGCCGGAGCGTCGCGCTCGTGATCGCCGGGGTGACCCTCGCGCTGCTGGTGCTCTGCGCGTCGTGCTGCCTCGCCTACGCCTTCTTCATCGACTACAAGGCCCGCTGACGTGCCGCCCTCGGCCCTCGCCTCGGTGATGGCGGGCTTCGTGGGCCTGCTCCTCGCGGGCGTGTGGCTCCGCCGCACGAAGCGCCTGGGCCTGGAGCCCGACGTAGCGGCGGCCCTCCTCGCGGCGCTGGTCATCGACGTGACCCTCCCAGCCCTCACCTTCGAGGGCCTGATACGAAAGCGCCTCGACCCCTCCCTCGCGCTGGCGGTGGTGCCGCCCACGGTGGCCGAGCTCGCGGTGCTCGCCCTCGCCTGGGCCGCCGGTCGCGCCATGAAGCTCAGCCGCCCCGCGCTCGGCGCGGTGATCCTCTGCGCCGCCTTCTCGAACACCGCCTTCGTCGGGCTGCCCCTCACGACGTCGCTCTTCCCCGGCGACGCGACGGCCCTGCAGACCGCGATCCTCATCGACGCCGTCGACACCACGGCCCTCCTCTGGACGGTCGGCGTCGCCGTCGCCGCGCGCTTCGGTGACGCGAGCAGCTCCGGCCCGCGGCCGCGCACCGCCGACGTCCTGACCCGCCCCGCGACGCTCGCGATGTTCCTGGGCGGCGCGCTCTCGGCCCTCGGCGCCGTGCCCCCCGAGTGGGCGCTGGGGCCGCTGCGGCGGCTCGGGGCGGCGACCATCCCCCTGGTGTTCATCGTCCTCGGCCTGCGCCTCTCCTTCACGGGGGTGCGCGAGCGGCTCCCCGCGGTGGCCCTGGTGGTCGCGCTGCGCCTCTTCGTAGCGCCCGCGGTCGCCCTCGGGTGCGTCTACGCTCTGGGTCTCCGCGGCCCCCGCGCCGTCGTGTCCGTGCTCCAGGCCGCGATGCCGTCCGCCCTGGTGGGCTCGATGATCGCGACGCGCATGGGCTGCGACGACCGGCTCTCCTCCGCCGCCGTGGTGGGCACCTTCGCCGCCGCGGCGCCTGCGTTGGCGCTCTGGAGCGCCGCGGTCTCGGGGCTGTTGAATTAGGCAGCAACCTCGGCGAACACCCGCCGAATAGGGGCGCTCCACCCGCACAGGAGCCCCGAGCCATGCACGAGCCCGACATCGACGCCCTCGCCTACGACCTCGACGACGCCGGCGAGGCCACGACCTTCTCGCCGCCCCGCGCGCCGCGCGAGCCCTGCGACGCCGGAGACGACCTCGAGCTCGACCTGCCCTCGGCTTGGGAGAGGCAGACGACGCCGCGAGGCGACGGCGACTCCGCGGTGCGCCGCGGCCTCGGCCACCTCGTGTGGATCGTCACGCACGACCGCGACGCCGCCGTGCCCGAGAGCGTCGTCGACGCCAGCGGACGTCGCTGGTCGCTCGTCGACGTCGGCCGCTTCGTCGAGCCGTAGCGAATCGCGTTCACGCGTCGGCGAGCGCCGCTGATAGAACAGTCGGCGCCGATGTCCTCTGAGATCGTCTTCGTCGCGCTGTTCCTCATCGCGACCGCGGTGGCGCTGGCGGCGCGCTGGCTCAAGGTGCCCTACACCGTCGCGCTCGTCGTGGCGGGGCTCGGCCTGGGCGTGACGCAGGCCTTCCGCCCCCCGCACCTCACCAAGGACCTCCTCTACACGATCTTCCTCCCCGGGCTCCTCTTCGAGGCCGCGTTCCACCTCGACTACAAGAAGTTCTGGCGGAACAAGCTCGCCATCACGAGCCTCGCCGCGCCGGGGCTCATCGTCGCCATCACCCTCACCGCGCTGGTGCTCACGCCCGTCGCCAACGCGCTGCACTTCGTCTCGGACTTTCAGTACAGCCACGGGCTCGTCTTCGCGGCGCTCCTCGCGGCCACCGACCCCATCGCCGTGGTGGGGCTCTTCAAATCCCTGGGCGCGCCCAAGCGCCTCGCGGTGCTGGTCGAGGGCGAGAGCCTGCTCAACGACGGCACCGCGGTGGTGTTCTTCACGCTCATCCTCTCGTCGGTGGTCGGAGGGAGCTTCCAGCTCTCCCACGCCGCGGTGGACTTCCTCCGCGTGGTGGGGCTCGGCCTGGGCGTCGGGCTCGCCGTGGGCTTCCTCGTGTCGAAGCTCTTTCAGCGCATCGACGACCCGATGATCGAGATCACGCTCACCACCGTCGCGGCCTACGGCTCCTTCGCGCTCGCCGAGCGGTTCCACCTCTCGGGCGTGATCGCCACCGTCGCCGCGGGGATGCTCTGCGGCAACTACGGCGCCTCCACCGGGATGTCTCCCTCCACCCGCGTCGCCGTCGAGTCGTTCTGGGAGTACGTCGCCTTCGCGCTCAACTCCGTGGTCTTCCTCCTCATCGGCTTCGAGGTCCGACTCGCGCACCTCGTCGCGTCGTGGAGGCCCATCCTCGTCGCGTGGTTCGCCGTCACCGCGGGCCGCGCCGTCGTCGTCGCCGTCGTCACGGTTGCCCTCTCCCGCAGCCGCGAGCGCTACCCCTGGCGCTGGGCCTCGGTGCTCACCTGGGGCGGCCTCCGCGGGGGCCTCTCGATGGTGCTCGCCCTCGCCCTCCCCGCCAACCTGCCCCACCGCGACCTCATCGTGACGATGACCTTCGGCGCGGTGATCCTCTCCATCCTGCTGCAGGGCATCACCATGGGGCCGCTCCTGCGCAAGCTCGGGCTGTCGAGCGCCCGAGGCGAGCGCGAGCTCTACGAGCGGCAGCGCGGCACCGTGCTCGCCGCGCGCTCGGCCCTGGCCACCCTCGGCGGGCTCGAGAAGGAGAAGGCGCTGGAGCCCGCGGTCGCCGACGAGCTACGGGCGCTCTACCAGAAGCGGCTCACCGAGGCCGAAGACCGGATGCGCGCCCTCCACATCGAGGACGACCTCCTGCGCGCCGAGGTGCACCACTACAGCGCGAGGCAGCTCCTCCTGGCCGAGAAGGACGCGCTCCTGCGCGCGCTCCGCACGGGCGCGCTCGGCGCCGAGGTCGCCGAGGAGCTGCTGCGCGACGTGGACCACCGCCTCGTCGCGCTCGAGGACACCCCTCCCGGCGAGGAGCCGAGCGACGACTGACCCGCTCACGCCTCGGCGCGGCGGGTTGGTATACAGGGGCGTGTCCACCGCGAGGGTCGTCGCGCGGGCGCTCTGGCTCACGTCGTCGCTGCTCTCGTGCCGACGCCCCCGGCCCCTACGTGCGCGAGAAGAGCTGAGGGGAGGGGGCGTTCGCGCCTCTTC
>JAEYZO010000364.1 GCA_023428035.1 Pseudomonadota bacterium
GGCGACGCCCCTCGCCCCGACGTGCTCGAGGCCGCGCTGCGCCGCGCGATCCGAGACGGTCGCGGCCGCTTCTCGCTCCGCGCGGGCCGCTGCGAGGAGGCCCTCTCGACCGCGCGCCACGCCTGCCTCGACCCCTTGCGCTCGCGCTGGTCCGAGCTCCTCGCCGAGTCGCAGCGGGCGCAGGGAGACCCGATCTTCTCCGACCTCGCGGTGCGCCGCGTGGGCGAGGCGTGGTCGTCGGCGCTCTCCCGCTGCCCCTGATCTCCGCCGTTGCGCCGCGCGCGACGACGCGGCGATGATCCCGCGCGATGCCCCCGCCCCGCGCGACCGCCCTCGCCCTCGCGCTGTGCCTCGGGTGCAGCGAGTTCCGCCCCGTCGAGACCGACCTCGTCGGGTCGAGCCTGCACGGCTGCTCCGACGACCGCTTCGTCGACCGCAGCGCCGACGGCGACATGCGCGTGGTGAGCTTCGGCGGCGCCATGGGCAGCGGCTCCACCGCCTACGACCCGCCGTGCCTCACCGTCGCCGCCGGGCAGACCGTCACCTTCGCGGGCAACTTCACCTTCCACCCGCTCACGCCGGGTGAGTCCCGCGGGCTCATGCTCGGCAGCCCGAACAACCCCATCCCCACGGTGAACTCCGGCGAGACCCCGCGCGAGGTGACCTTCACCGCCGCGGGCACCTACCCCTACTACTGCCTCGTGCACGCGACCCTCGGGATGCGCGGCGTCGTGCGGGTGGTGTCCCGTTGACACGAATCGCGGGCAGCAACGACCATCCCTGACCGTGGGCCTGACCCCCGAGGTCGAACCGCCGCTCCCCGCGGCCTCACCCGACGTTGACACCGAGGCGCTCGTCGAGCGCGTCGCGCAGGGTGACCGCTCGGCCCTCGTCGCCCTCTTCGACCGCTCGGGCTCGCTCCTCCTCGCCGTCGCCGCGCGCGTCACGGGCAGCCGCGCCGAGGCCGAAGACGTCGTGCAGGAGTCCCTCCTCCGCGTCTGGCACGAGGCCCCTCGCTTCGACCGCGCGCGGGGCAGCGCCGCGACCTGGCTCATCACCCTCACCCGCAACCGCGCCATCGACCGGGTGCGCGCGCGCCGCCGCCGCGACCACTACGAAGAGGCCGCCGAGCCCGAGTCCGCGCCGCCGCCCTCCCCCGAGTCGGCGGTCTTCGAGGCCCACCGCGCCGCCGCGGTGCGCTGCGCCCTCGGCGCGCTCAAGCCCGAGGTGCGCGCCGTGCTCGAGCTGTCGTACTTCAGCGGGCTCTCCCACTCGGAGATCTCCGCGCGCACGGGGCAGCCCCTGGGCACCGTGAAGACCCGCATCGCCCAGGGCGCGCGGGCCCTGCGCGACGCCCTCGCGGCCTTCAGCGACCCCGGCGACCTCGGCGACTGAGCGATTACAACACCCGGCCGAGGAGCAGCGCGTAGCGGGCGCGGGTGTCGGAGTCGAGGGCCTCGCGCTTCGTCAGCATCGCGTGGTCGAGCGCGCGGTGCGCGGGGCTCCGCGTCGGGTCGGGAAGCCGCGCCGCCAGACGTCGGATCACCTCCTGCGCGCGGGAGACGTTGGCGTGCAGCACCGCGACGATGGCCGAGACGTCGACCTGCTCGTGGGGGCGCCAGCAGTCGTAGTCCGTCGACAGGGCCAGCGTCGCGTAGGGCAGCTCGGCCTCCCGCGCGAGGAACACCTCGGGCACGTTGGTCATCCCCACCACGTCGGCGCCCCACGCCCGCCACAGGTGGCTCTCCGCCCGGGTGCTGAAGCGCGGGCCCTCGATGCAGAGGTAGGTCCCGCCCTCGTGCACCTCGGCGCCGGTCTCCCTCGCGCACGCGGCGACCTCCGAGGCCAGGAGGGGGCACACCGGGTCGGCCATCGAGACGTGCACGGCGACGTCGCGGTCGAAGAAGCTCCCCGCGCGGCGGTGCGTGCGGTCGATGAACTGCGCGGGCGTCGCGAGGTGACCCGGGGCGATCTCCTCCCGTAACGATCCCACCGCCGAGACCGACAGGACGTGCGTCGCCCCGAGCGCCTTGAGCGCGTGCACGTTCGCGCGGTAGTTCACCTCCGAGGGCGGGAGCGTGTGGCTCCGCCCGTGCCGCGGGATGAACAACAGCGTCGTGTCGCCGAGCCGCCCCCGCACCACCTTGTCCGAGGGGTTGCCGAAGGGCGTGTGCGCGCTCACCTCCTCGACGTGTTCGAGCCCGGGGAGCTGGTAGAGCCCGCTCCCGCCGATGACCCCGAGTACGTATGACATCTCGACCTCACCCTCCTCGCGCGGGCGCCGCGGCCCCTCACCCCATGATGGATACACCCGAGGTGGTGGTCGTCATACCCGCGAGAGACGAGCGCGACACCGTGGGTGAGGTCGTGCGTGAGATCCCCCGCTGGGTCTCGCGGGTGATCGTGGTCGACAACGGCAGCGTCGACGGCACCGCCGAGGTGGCCCGCGCCGCGGGGGCGACGGTGCTCACCAGCGCGCGCGTGGGCTACGGCGCCGCGTGCCTCGCCGCGATCGAGCACCTCCGCGAGCGAGGCGGAGACCCGGTCATGGCCTTCGTGGTGGCCGACGGCAGCGACGACCCGAGGGAGCTCCCCCGGGTGGTCGACCCGGTGCGCGAGGGCCGCGCCGACCTGGCGATCGGGTCACGCACCCTGGGCTACGTCTCGCCGGGGGCGATGCCCCTGTGGCAGCGCGCGGGGAGCGTGTTCGCCGCGGGGGTGCTCACCCTGCGCTACGGCGCGCTGGTGACCGACCTCGGGCCGATGCGCGCGATCCGCCGCTCGACCCTCGACGCGCTCTCGATGCGAGACCTCACCTACGGGTGGACCCTGGAGATGCAGGTCAAGGCCGCGCGCGCGGGGCTCCGGGTGGTCGAGGCTCCGGTGTCGTGGCGGCGACGGCGCGCGGGCGAGCAGAAGGTGGGTGGCACCTGGAGCGGGTCGCTCGGGGCGTCGAAGAAGATCCTCGCGTGGCTCGGCGGGGCCCTCGGCGGCGAGGCGCGTGACCCCCGCTGAGCGTCGCGCGCTCGCGCTCGCGGGCGGCCTCTTCGTCGCGGCCTGCCTCGCGATGAACCTCGTCGAGCGCCTGCCCCCGGGGAGGCGCGCGCTCGCGTACGTGTCGCTGCACCTCGCGATGACGGCGCTGATGCTCGCGGGCTGGAGGCTCTCTCGACGCGCCGACGACCGCGCCCTCGACGCGCTGACGGCGATGTCGCTCATCGCGCGCGCGACGCTCATCCCCGTCGCGCCCTTCACCACCACCGACCCGTGGCGCTACCTCTGGGACGGCGCCGTCGCCCTCGCGGGCTTCGACGCCTACGCGCTCCCTCCGTGGGCGGCGGAGCTCGAGCACCTGCGCGGGGTGTTCCCGCCGCCCGTCGACCACCACGACGTGCCGACCTGCTACCCCCCGCTGGCGCTGGGCGTCTTCGCGCTCACCTCCCTCGCGGGCTCGGCCTGGGCGATGGATCTGTGGAAGCTCGTCGTCACCCTCGCCTCGTCGCTCACCGTGCTCATCGCTCGGCGCGCCACCCGCGGCGCCCCCGAGGCGAACCACCTCGCGCTGGTCGCGCTCTCGCCCATCCTCGCGCTCGAGGCCGGCGTGGGCGCGCACCTCGACGCGCTGGTGGCGCCCGCGATGCTGGGCTCGATCACCCTCGCGCGCCGCGACCGCTGGGACGGGTCCGCCCTCTGCGCGGGCCTCGTCGCGGCGCTGAAATGGGTGCCCGCGGCGGTGCTCCTGCCGGTGTTCCTCTCGGCGCCGAAGAAGACCCGCTGGCTGGTGATCGCGCTCTCGCCCCTCGCGCTCTCCCACGGCGCCGCCGAGCTCCTCGGGTGGAGCCCTCCTGGCTCGCTCCCCTGGATGGCCGTCCACTGGAACTTCGCCGCGCCCCTGTGGAGCGCCCTCTACGATCGCTTCCCGTGGCACGACCACGTGATCCGCCCCTGCCTCGCCGTCGCGGGGCTCCTGCTCCTCACCGCCGTCTCTCTCCGCCGAGCGCCCGTGACCCATCGGGTGCGCGACGCGGTGGGGGCCTTCCTCCTCACCAGCCCCGTGCTCTATCCCTGGTACGGCGTGCCCCTCGCGGTGACCTCCTCCCTCGCGCCCTCGGCCTGGGCCCTGAGCCTCCTCACGGCGCTGCCCGTCTCCTACGAGGTCATCGACGTCTACGCGCGCCTGGGCAAGTGGAGCCCCGCGCCCTGGGTGGTCGACGTGATCGCCGCGGCGGCCTTCGTGGGCCTCGCGCTCGACCTCGCCCTCTGGCTCCGACGGAGGCGGGCGTGAGCGACTCGGTGCTGCTCTTCGCCCGCGCCCCGGAGCTTGGCCGCGTGAAGACCCGCCTCGCCGCGGGAGTCGGTGAGCGCGCCGCGCTGGAGGCCTACCGCTGGCTCGGCCGCCGCGCGGTCGAGGCCCTCACGCCCCCCGGGCGCTCGTGGTCGCTGCGGGTGCTCTTCACCCCCGACGACGCAGAAGACGCCGTGCGCGCCTGGCTCGGCGAGGTCGACTCGCTCAGCCCGCAGGGTGACGGAGACCTGGGAGAGCGCCTCTCGCGCGCGGCGAGGCGACGCTTCGACGCGGGCGACGCGAAGGTGCTGCTGGTGGGCACCGACTGCCCCGCGCTCGACGCCGCGAGGGTGAGGGCGGCGCTCGACGCGCTCGACCGGAGCGACGCCGTGCTCGGCCCGGCGCGCGACGGGGGCTACTGGCTCCTGGGGCTGCGGCGCTGGCTGCCGGTCTTCGAGGGCGTCACCTGGGGCACCGGCGCGGTGGCCGACGAGACGCGGGCGGCGCTGCGGGCCGCGGGGGCGCGCTGGGAGGAGCTCCCGACGGAGGCCGACGTCGACACGGTCGAGGACCTCGACGCGCTGCCCGAGGCGCTCACGCGGCGCCTTGCGCGAATTCGTGGCGGGCGGTAGCAACGGCGACACGCATGACGCAAGACCTCCTCGACAAGCGCTTCGTCGCGGTGATCGGCAAGGGCGGCACCGGCAAGACCACGGTGTCGGCCTCCCTCGCGGTGCTCGCGGCGTCGCGGGGCAAGCGCGTGCTGGTGGCGATGTCGCAGGCGCGCGAGCGCATGAGCGCCATGCTCGAGACGGAGTTCATCACCTCAGACGTGAAGCGCGTGCTCCCGAACATCGACGCCGTGAACCTCGACCCGGAGTCGGCGCTCGAGGAGTACGGGATGATGGTCTTGAAGGTGCGCGCCCTCTACAAGGCCGTGATGGAGAGCAAGGCCGTGAAGGGCTTCCTCCGCGCGGTGCCGGGGATGGACGCGTGGGCGATGCTCGGCAAGGCGCTCTACCACGCCAAGCAGCGCGACGACGCGGGGCGCCCGGTCTACGACCTGGTGATCCTCGACGCGCCCGCCACCGGGCACGGGCTCCAGATGCTCCGCGTGCCGCAGGTGATCACCGACGTGGCCCCCGTGGGACTCCTGCGACGCGAGGCCGAAGAG
>JAEYZO010000390.1 GCA_023428035.1 Pseudomonadota bacterium
GGCTTACATCGGCCATGTCACGGGACGATGACCGGATTCACCCCGCGGCGCGGGCTTACATCGGCCATGTCACGGGACGATGACCGGATTCACCCCGCGGCGCGGGGGCGCCGCGCTGGCGTTCACGCCGAGCGATCGCTCTTCACCGGTCTCGCCGCGCTGAGCCTCGCCTCCGCCACCGCCCACGCCGACCCGCCGCCCTCGTTGATGCTGTGGGCCTGGGAGCGCCCCGAGGACCTCCGCGCGATCCCCGATGGGGTGGGCGTCGCGTACCTGCGCGCGACGGTGAGCGTGAGCGACCGCGGCGTGCGCGTGGCCCCGCGGAGACAACCCCTGCGCGTGCGCGAGGGCGCCTTCGTGATGCCCGTGGTGCGCGTCGAGGTGGAGCGCGGCCACGGCACCCTCACCCCGACGGACCGCGCCCGTGTCGTGGCGGAGCTCGTCCGCGCGGCGGGGGGGCGCGCCGTGCAGATCGACCTCGACGCGCCGCGCTCGCTGCGATCCTCGTACGGGCTGTTGCTGCGAGAGGCGCGGGCCGCGCTCGGGCCGACGGTGTGGCTCTCGATGACCGCGCTCGCGTCCTGGTGCGAGGGCGACCGATGGTTGGAGTCCGAACGACCCCCGGTGAACGAGGTCGTCCCCATGGTCTTCGACATGGGGACGGACTCCCGCGCGGTGCTCGACGCGCTGCGCTCGCGAGGGATGTTCCGTTCGGGCGTGTGCCGCGGGAGCGTGGGATGGGCGGAGGGGCAGACGACGGTCCCGCTGCGCGGCGCGCGACGGCGCTACGTCTACAACCGCCGCTCGTGGACGCCCGACGCGGTCGCCCGCTGGGCGCGGTGGTAGCCTCGTCGGGCCATGACGAAGCCCAAGCTCGCACCGGGGCCCTTCCGCACCTGGCACCTGCACTCGGGAGACCCCTACGAGCTCTCCGACGGTCACGCCGTGTACGCCGCGCCTACTGGGCACGACGGGACCGGGCCGAACCTCCGAGGCGGGCTCGTGCTCGACACCGACCCTCTCGCGCCCGCCGTCGGCGTAGACGCCGGGATCCAGCTCGACGAGAAGAACCTCCGCGCGCCCGACCTCGCCGTGGGCCTCGGCCCGGAGCGCCCCAGCTGGGGCAACACGGCCCCGCCGCTCGCCGTGGAGTACGCCTCCGTGGGGCAGGACGAGGCGGAGCTCGCGCAGAAGATCGTCGACCTCCACGCCGCCGGCACGCGCTGGGTGTGGGTCGTGCGGCTCGTCGGCCCTCGTCGCGTAGAGGTGCACGAGGCGGGCAAGCCGGTGAGCGTCGTCGGCCCGGGGCAGTCGCTCGTCGCCCCCGGGGTGCTCCGCAACCCCGTCGCCATCGAGCAGCTCTACGACAGGGAGGCCGCGCACGAGGCCGCGCTGCGGAACCTCCTCCAGCGACGCGGGTACGAGAGCCTCGACGCGCTGCGCTCCGAGGGCCGCGAGGAGGGCCGCGAGGAGGGCCGCGAGGAGGCCGCGAAGGCCCTGTTGCGCGCCACCGTCGCGGCGAAGGGGTGGGCGTTGAGCGAGGCGCAGTCAGCGCGCGTCGACGCTTGCCACGACCTCGCGCAGATCACCGCGTGGGCGGTGCGGGTGGTGACCGTCGCGACCGTCGACGAGGTGTTCGCCTGACCGCCCCTCACGCCGCCCGGCCGTGCCGCCGCGGGCCGCACTTCCTCCGGAGGAAGTGCGCCGCGTGCTCGCGCCGGTAGCAGGTGATCAACGCCCCCTCGTGGCTCACCACCAGCACCCAGTCGCGGGCCTGCTGCGCCAAGGGGCTCCCGCGCATCTCGGGAGGGAGCGCCCGCTCCATCACCGTGAAGTGCGTCGCCCCCGCGCCGGTGAAGCTCACGCCCCACCAGTAGATGAAATCCCGCACCTCGGACCGCAGCCCGCGCTGACGCTCTCGCGCGTTCGCGTGCCACGTCCGCCTTCCGTAGGTCGTCACGCTCATGAACTTCATGACGCCCCCCGCCACGCTTCGCTGACACCCGCTCCCCGCGGCCCCGATGTCACGCCCTACGCCCCGCCTCGACCCGGCGACGGACCTGTTACGATGCGCCGCGTCAATGGACCGCTCTACCCTCGGTTTCTCGCGTCTTCCCCCGCGTCAGGGCCTCTACGACCCGGCCCACGAGCACGACGCCTGCGGCCTCGGCCTCGTCGCGCGCCTCGACCGACGCGCCACCCACGACACCGTCACCCAGGCCCTCGAGATCCTCGCCCGGCTCACCCACCGCGGCGCCGCGGGCTGCGACCCCTGCACGGGCGACGGCGCGGGGATCCTCCTACAGATCCCCCACGCCCTCTACGCCGACGAGCTCGCGCGGCACGGGGTCACCCTGCCCGAGCCCGGCGACTACGCCGTGGCGATGTGCTTCCTCTCGCCCGACCCGGGTCGCCGCCGTCGCATGGAGGCCATCCTCGAAGCCGCCGTCGAGCACCACGGCCAGCGCGTGCTCGGGTGGAGGGACGTGCCCATCGACGAGTCGGCCATCGGGCCCGTCGCGCGCGACTCGATGCCCGCGATCCGACAGCTCTTCATCGGCCGCGTGGGGCCGCACTTCGACCGCACCCTCTTCATGGTGCGAAAGCGCGCGGGGCGCACCGCGAGCGTGCAGCTCGGCGGAGACGACTTCTACGTCTGCTCCTGCTCCTCGCGCACCGTGGTCTACAAGGGCCTGATGCTCGCGGAGCAATTGGGGGCCTTCTACCCCGACCTCCTCGACGCGCGCGCCGTCACCCGCCTCGCGGTCGTCCACTCGCGCTTCAGCACCAACACCTTCCCGAGCTGGGACCGCGCGCACCCCTTTCGGTACCTGGCCCACAACGGCGAGATCAACACCCTCAACGGGAACCGCGCGTGGATGCGCGCCCGCGAGGCCCTCGTCGAGAGCCCCCACTTCGGCGAGGCCATCGAGGACTTCAAGCCCATCATCCGACCCGGGGGATCAGACAGCGCCTCGCTCGACAACGTCGTCGACTTCCTCGTGGCGAGCGGCCGGAGCCTGCCGCACGTGATGATGATGCTGGTGCCCGAGGCGACGGGCGACCCCTCGATGCCCCCTGAGCGCCGCGCCTTCTACGACTACCACGCCTGCCTCATCGAGCCCTGGGACGGCCCCGCGGCCCTCGCCTTCACCGACGGCGACCTCGTCGGCGCGATGCTCGACCGCAACGGGCTGCGACCGGCGAAGTGGGCCATCACCTCCGACGGCCTGGTCGTCCTCGCGAGCGAGCTCGGCGTGCTCCCGCTCGACCCCTCGACCGTGGTGCAGAAGGGGAGGGTGAAGCCCGGGAGGATGTTCCTCATCGACACCCGCGAGGGGAGGGTGGTGCGCGACGACGAGGTCAAGCACCGCGTCTCGACCCGTCAGCCCTACCGCGCGTGGCTCGACGAGAACCGCATCGACCTCAGCGAGCTCCCCCCCGCGCGCAGCGGCTACGCGCTCTCCAGCGAAGACCTCCCGCGCTTGCATCAGGTCTTCGGCTACACCGAAGAGGACCTCTCCCGCGCGCTGGCCCCCACCGCCGTGAACGCCGAGGAGCCCGTAGGCTCGATGGGCGTCGACGCGCCCCTCGCGGTGCTCTCGGCCCAGCCGCAGAGCTTCTTCCGCTACTTCAAGCAGCAGTTCGCGCAGGTCACCAACCCCCCCATCGACCCCATCCGCGAGGCCGTGGTCATGTCGATGACCTCGTCGGTGGGAGGCGAAGGGAACCTCCTCGAAGAGACCCCGCGGCAGTGCCGCATGGTGCAGCTCCCGCACCCTGTACTCACCAACGACGACGTGGCCCGCTTGCGCCGCAGCGTGCCCAGCGACTTTCGCACCTGCACCGTCGCGATGCGCTTCACGCGCCCCACGGCCGACGACCCTCGCCCGTTGGGAGAGCGCCTGCGCGTGGCCCTCGACACCCTCTGCCGCGAGGCCCGCGCCGCCGTGAACGCAGGCGCTTCACTGGTCATCCTCTCAGACCGCGACGTGGGGCCGGGGCACGTTCCGATCCCGTCTCTCCTCGCGTTGGGTGCGGTGCATCAAGACCTCATCCGAACGGGGCTGCGCATGAAGGTCGGCCTCGTGGTCGAGTCGGCGGAGCCCCGCGAGGTCTCGCACCTCGCCCTGCTGGTGGGCTTCGGCGCGGGCGCGGTGAACCCCTACCTCGCCCTCGAGACCGTGGCTGACCTCGCGCGGAGGGGCGCGCTCGACCTCGACCCCGAGGCCGCGGTGAAGCGCTACGTGAAGGCGCAGGTGAAGGGCCTCCAGAAGGTGATGTCGAAGATGGGCATCAGCGCCGTGGCCTCGTACCAGGGCGCGCAGATCTTCGAGGCCGTGGGGGTGGACCAGGGCGTGATCGACCGCTACTTCACGGGGGCGACCTCGCGCCTGCGGGGGGTGGGCCTCGAAGACATCGCGCGCGAGGCCCTCGCCCGGCACGACCGGGCCTACGGCCCTCGCCCCCGAGAGCGCCTCGACGTGGGAGGGCTCATCCACCTCCGCGCCCAGGGCGAGGCTCACCTCTGGACGGCGAGCACCGTGAGCACCCTCCAGCGCGCCGTGCGCGACGATGATCCGGGGGCGTACGAGCGCTGGGCGAGGGAGATCAACGAGCAGGGAGACCGTCTCCTCACGCTGCGCGGCGCGTGGGAGCTGGTTCCGCCGTCGGGGCGGTCGCCCGTCGACGTGAGCGAGGTCGAGCCCGCGGCCGAGATCGTGAAGCGCTTCGCCACGGGGGCGATGAGCTTCGGCTCCATCTCGAAGGAGGCCCACGAGACCCTCGCCGTCGCGATGAACCGCGTAGGCGCGCGCTCGAACACGGGCGAGGGCGGGGAGGACCCCGAGAGGTTCATCCCGCTCGCCAACGGAGACTCGCGCCGCTCGGCGATCAAGCAGGTGGCCTCGGGGCGCTTCGGGGTGACGGCGCACTACCTGGTCAACGCCGACGAGATCCAGATCAAGATGGCCCAGGGCGCCAAGCCCGGTGAGGGCGGCCAGCTCCCCGGCCACAAGGTCGACGCGGTGATCGCGCGGGTGCGGCACTCCACGCCGGGCGTGACCCTCATCTCTCCGCCGCCGCACCACGACATCTACTCCATCGAAGACCTCGCCCAGCTGATCTTCGACCTGCGCAGCGTGAACCCCCGCGCGCGCATCTCGGTGAAGCTCGTCTCTGAAGCGGGCGTGGGCACCGTGGCCGCGGGCGTGGCGAAGGCCCTCGCCGACGTGATCCTCATCTCGGGGCACGACGGGGGCACGGGCGCGGCGCCGCTCACCTCGATCCACCACGCGGGCACGCCCTGGGAGCTCGGGCTCGCCGAGGCGCAGCAGGTCCTGGTGCTGAACAACCTCCGCGGGCGGGTGCGCTTGCAGGTGGATGGTCAGCTCCGCACCGGGCGCGACGTGGTGGTGGGCGCGCTCCTCGGCGCCGAGGAGTTCGGCTTCAGCACCGCGCCGCTGGTGGCCATGGGCTGCCTCATGATGCGCAAGTGCCACCTCAACACCTGCCCCGTGGGCATCGCCACGCAGGACCCCGAGCTGCGACGGAGGTTCATGGGCGCGCCGGAGCACGTCATCCGTTACCTCTTCTTCGTGGCCGACGAGGTGAGGGCGACCCTCGCGTCGCTGGGCTTTCGCACGTTGGATGAAGCGGTGGGGCGTACGGACTGCATCGCCCCGAAGCGGCCCGAGGGGGAGCTGAGCGGCGCGTGGGCCAAGGCCCGGCGGCTCGACTACAGCGAGGTGCTCTACCGACCGCGCGAGGCTGCGGTGAACCCGGTGCGCTGCGTCGAGCCCGTGGCGAGGGAGCTCGACGCGGTGCTCGACCGGGTCTTGATGGGCGAGGCCGCGCCCGCGGTGGAGCGCGGGGAGCGGGTGAGCCTGGAGACGGAGATCCACAACCGCGACCGGGCCTTCGGCGCGATGCTCTCGGGCGAGGTGGCGCGACGTCACGGCGCGGCGGGGCTCGCCGACGACACGCTGGCGATCACGGCGCGGGGGAGCGCGGGGCAGTCCTTCGGGGCCTTCGGCGCGGCGGGGGTGACGCTCACGCTCTGGGGCGACGCCAACGACTACGTGGGCAAGGGGCTGTCGGGCGCGGTGCTCGCGGTGCGGCCCCCCGCGGGCTCTCCCTTCGCGCCGGAGGGGCAGGTGATCGTGGGGAACACCGTGCTCTACGGCGCGACGAGCGGGCGGGCCTTCTTCAACGGCCGCGCGGGGGAGCGCTTCGCGGTGCGCAACAGCGGCGCGACGGCGGTGGTCGAGGGCGTCGGCGACCACGGCTGCGAGTACATGACCGGCGGCGTGGTGGTGGTGCTCGGAGACACGGGGCGCAACTTCGCCGCGGGGATGTCAGGCGGCGTGGCCTACGTCTTCGACGAAGACGGCGGCTTCGAGGCGCGGTGCAACCTCGACACGGTGGAGGTCGAGGGCCTCGACGACGACGACCGAGAGATCTTGCGGGCCACGGTCGAGGAGCACGCGAGGCGCACCGGGAGCCCGCGGGCGAGGTCGCTCCTCTCGCGCTGGAGCGAGGCCGCGGGGGTCTTCGTGAAGGTGTCTCCGCGGGAGCTGAAGCTGGCGCTCGCGGCGGCGCGAAGGGTCGAGGGCGCGATGGCGGCGCCCGAGGCGAGGGCGTGATGGGGCGCGCGAGGGGCTTCATCGAGGTGCGGAGGGCGAAGGGCGACGCGCGGCCCGTGGCCGAGCGGGTCCACGACTGGCGCGAGCACGAGCTGCCGATGCAGCCGTCGGCGCTCACCGAGCAGGCGGCCCGGTGCATGGATTGTGGCGTTCCGTTCTGCGTGGGCTCGACGCGGCTCACGACGGGTTGTCCATTGGGCAACCTCATCCCGGACTTCAACGACCTGGTGATGAAGGGCCGCTGGGTCGAGGCCGCGGCGGCGCTGCACGAGACGAACACCCTGCCCGAGGTGACGGGTCGGGTGTGCCCCGCGCCCTGCGAAGGGAGCTGCGTGCTCGCGCTGGAGAGCGTCCCGGGAGAGGGCAGGCGGGTCGCGCCGGGGGCGGTGACGATCAAGAGCGTGGAGCGTGAGATCGCCGATCGGGCGCTCGTGCGGGGTCTGGCGCCGCGGCCCGCCACGGTGCGCTCGGGGAGGAGCGTAGGGGTGGTGGGCTCGGGCCCCGCGGGGCTCGCGTGCGCGCAGGAGCTCGCGCGGGCGGGCCACGAGGTCACCGTGTACGAGCGCGACGACCGGGTGGGGGGCTTGCTCCGCTACGGCATCCCGGATTTCAAGCTGGAGAAGTCGGTGCTCGACGCGCGCCTCGCGCAGATGGAGGCCGAGGGCGTGCGCTTTCGCACGGGGGTGAACGTGGGGGTCGACCTCACGGGGGAGCAGCTGCGCGCGACGCACGACGCGGTGGTGCTCTGCGGCGGGGCGATGGTCCCGCGGTTGTTGCGGGTGCCCGGAGCGGAGGGCGAGGGCGTGGTGCCGGCGATGGTGTTCCTCACGCAGCAGAACCGTCGCGTGGCGGGCGAGGTCATCGACGACCGCGACGCGGTGCTCGCCACGGGGCGCCGCGTGGTGGTGCTGGGCGGCGGCGACACGGGCTCGGACTGCGTAGGGACGTCACTCCGTCAGGGCGCGCGGAGCGTCACCTCGCTGGAGCTGATGGCGCGACCGCCCGAGGTGAGGAGCGAAGGGAACCCCTGGCCCGAGTGGCCGATGGTGTTCCGCACGTCGAGCTCCCACGAAGAGGGTGGGACGCGGGAGTACGGCGTGCTCACGAAGCGCGTGCGTCGGGGCGACCACGGCGGCGTCGAGGCCCTGGAGGTGGTGGAGGTCACCCGCGGCCCCGACGGGCGCTTCGTCGAGGTCGAGGGCACCGAGCGGGAGATCCCGTGTGAGCTGGTGCTCCTCGCGATGGGCTTCACGGGCTCGTCGCCGGAGGGGCTCTTGTCGCAATTGGGCGTCGCGCTCGACGCGCGGAGCAACGTGGTGAGCGACGACTACGCGACCACGGTGGAGGGCGTCTTCGCCGCGGGGGATATGCGTCGGGGGCAGTCGCTGGTGGTGTGGGCCATCGCCGAGGGCCGCGCGGCGGCGGCGCGGGTCGACCGGTGGTTGATGGAGAGGGGCGCTACGGGGCGTCGCTGACGAAGTCCTTCCAGCGGCGGAGGTACTCGACGAAGCGGGGGGAGACCTCGCGCGCGGCGAACTCCGCGGGGGAGAGCGGCGGGCGCCGCGGCGACCACGTGGGGGCAGCGGCCTGCGTGGGCCAGTCGGGGTTCACGATGCCCGAGCGGCCGAGGGCCACGAGGTCGGCGCCCAGCCCGAGGAGGTGCTCGGCGTCGTCGCGGGTCCAGACGTGCCCCGCGGCGACGATGGGCACCTCGGGGGGCAGCGCCTCACGGAACATCGGCACGGCGTGCCGGTCGGGGTAGCGCCGGGTGTTCTTGCGCGCGTCCCAGAGCGAGAGGTGGATGAAGTCGGCGCCGTCGTCGCAGAGCCACTTCGCGACGGTGACCACCTCGTCGAGGTCGAGCCCGCGGGCGAAGCCGTAGTCCTCGGGGGAGAGGCGCACGCCCACGATGAACTCGGGTCGCGCGGCGGACTTCACCGCGCGCATGCACTCGCGGAGGAGCCTCGCGCGGCCTTCGAGGTCTCCGCCCCAGCCGTCGTCGCGGGGGTTCATCGTGCGGCTCAGGAACTGACACAGGAGGTACCCGTGCGCGCCGTGCAGCTCGACCCCGTGAAAGCCCGCGGCCTGCGCCCGCAGCGCCGCGTCGCGGAAGGAGGTGACGAAGCCCTGGACCTCCTCGGTCGTGGCCGCGCGGGGGCGCTCGAAGCCGGGGGTGTCTTCGTCCCAGCTCGACGCGCTCACGGGTTGACGGCCCGTGGTCTTCGAGCTCGCGCGCACGCCGCCGTGAAAGAGCTGCACCAGCCCGAGGGCGCCGCGCTCACCCAGCGCGCGGCCCAAGCGGGTGAGGCCCGGGAGGCGGGCGTCGTCGTCGATGCCGAGCTCGCCCTCCCACGCGCGGCCGCCGCGGTCGACGTAGGCCGCGCAGGTCTCGACCACGCCGAAGCCGCCCTGGGCGCGGCGGTCGAGCCAGCGGAACTCCTCGTCGGAGAGCGAGCCGTCGTCGTGGCTCTGCAGGTTGGTGAGCGGCGCGAGGGCCACGCGGTTGCGCGCCTCGACGCCGTTCCGGAAGCGCACGGGTGACAACAGGTCGGGTCGCGGCATCGCTGTGTCCGCGAGCCATAGCCCAGGAGACGTCAGCGCGTCGAGAAGGTCTCGCCGCCGTTGGTCGACACGGCCACCGCGCGAAAGCCCCGCGTGGCGCTGGTCCAGCGCACCTGGGGCTGGCCGTTGTTGTCGTCCGCGGCGGGGCCGCGCACGGCCACCCGCTCGGTGAGCGCGCCCTCGAGCGCCAGCATCGCCGTCGCTCCTTCGCTCTGCAGCGACACCCGGCTGAACGCCCTCCGCGCGCGACGGCCCGGGGTGAGCGAGGCCACGAAGGCCGCGGGCGCCCAGGGGGAGTCCTCGGTCCAGCGCCACACGCGCAGCGTCGCGTTGTTCTGCACCAGGGCGAGCACGCCCCCCTCGACCAGGCCGAAGTCCCACACCCGAGACTCCCCCCACGTCGGCCCCGGGGACAGCCGCGTCGCGTCGCTCGTCCCGTCGGC
>JAEYZO010000391.1 GCA_023428035.1 Pseudomonadota bacterium
CGCGACGCCAGCGCCGCGAGAGCGTGGCGAACGCCCACCTCGCTCTGGCCCGCGGCTCCTCGGAGGTTCACGCCGAGGTCGTCCGCGGTCACGCCGTCTCCGACGATCGACGACAGGGAGCGCGCGATGAGCTGGTTCGCCGCCCCGCCCGCGAAGGTCCACCAGCGAAAGCCCCCCGGCGCGTCGGTGAGGCAGCTCCCCTCGCGCGGGAGGAACTCGTGCTCCGCGCGCGCCGCGGCGATGGCCTCCCTCGCGCGCCGCGACCACCACGGGTCTTCGTCGTCGCTGGTGAGCACCTCGCGCATCGCCTCGCAGAGCGCGCGCTCGCGCAGCACGGGCTGGCCCATCCACCGCGCCACGAGCCCGCTCTCGGCCGGGCGCACGTGCACCACGCCGCGCCCCCACTCCACCGAGGTGACCCTCCACGCGCGCCCGCCCAGCACGAAGGCCGACGGGCCCTTCGGCCGATCGCCGGCCTCGGGCTCCTCCCGCTGGCGCGCGAGGAAGCTCGCGTCGACGTCGCCCACCCCCTGCCCGGCCCACTCCACCCGCAGCACCCGCGGCGCGTCGAAGACCGCGTAGAGCGCCTCGAAGTTCCTCCGTCCGTAGCGGCGCTCGCCCTCGGGCCCGAGCGAGAGCAGTCCCCCGTCTCTGTGAAGGATGCCCGCCTCGACCATGTGCGCGACCAGCGCGCGGTAGTCGTCGGAGCTGAGCCCCTTGAAGGGCGCGGCGCCCTCGACCCAGGCCCAGGCGTCGCTCTCGGCCACGCCGCCGTGCTCGATCGAGAGCGCCATCACCTGGTGCGCGAGGAGGTGCAGCGCCCTGCGCGGCGGGCGCACCGGCTCGACGTAGCCCGCGCGGCGCAGGCGCAGGAGCGCGGCGGCCTGCACGGTCTCGTACGCGTCGGTGCACAGGAAGGTGCAGTTCGCGCGCGTCCCTGGGCGACGGCCGCTGCGGCCCATGCGCTGGAGGAAGGCCGCCACGGTCACCGGCGCGTCGACCTGGAGCACGCGGTCGAGGTCTCCGATGTCGATGCCGAGCTCGAGCGCGCTCGTCGCGACGATGACGCAGTCGCTCCCCTCGGCGAAGGCCCGCTCGGCCTGCGCGCGGGCGTCGGCCGAGAGCGACGAGTGCGTCACGTACACGTCGACCTTCGCGTCGCGCAGCGCGCTCGCGACGGACTCCGCCGCGCGCCGCGACTCGACGAAGACCAGGCGCTTCTCACCCCGGTAGAGCGCGCCCGCGGCCCGCGCGGCGTTGGCCTCGCTGTGCACGTGGTCGAGGGTGAGCTCGGGCTCCGTCGACGCGCCCGGCGCGCGAACCACGCGCCCAGAGCGGAGCGAGCGCCCGGTCAGCCAGTCGAGGATGGTCTCCGGGTTGCCCACCGTGGCCGAGAGCGCGACGCGCTGGAGGTCGCGGCCGCAGAGGCGGCTCAGGCGCTCCAGCACCGCGGCGAGGTGGCCCCCGCGGTCGTCGCGCACGAAGGCGTGCACCTCGTCGATGACCACGGCCTGGAGCCTCGCGAACACCCGCCGCGCGGGCACCCGCGGAGACATCAGCATCACCTCCAAGGACTCCGGCGTGGTGAGGAGGACGTCGGTCGGGTCGGCGATGAAGCGGCGTCGGTCGCCCGCGGAGGTGTCTCCGTGCCAGAGCGCGGCGCGCCGACCGAGGAGCCCCGAGAGCTGCTCCAGCCGCGCGCGCTGGTTGTTGAGCAGGGCCTTGATGGGCGAGAGATACAAGACCGAGAGCGCGGGCCAGCCTTCGGCGTCCATGCGCGAGAGGAGCGGGAAGAAGGCCGCCTCGGTCTTGCCGCCCGCGGTGGGGGCGAGCACGACCACGTTCTGCCCGTCGAGCACGGGCTCGATCGTGAGCGTCTGCACCGGGCGGAGCGAAGACCAGCCGAGGCCGTTGACGATCTGGTAGCGCAGCGCCGGCGAGAGCCGGTCGAAGGCCGCGCTCACCCTGGCGCCTCGGGCTCGTCGTCGAGGTCCAGCGCCTCGACCGCCGACAGCGCGCTCGCGCCGCGCACCACGCCCGCGGCCGAGGCCTCCTCGGCGTTCATGTCGACCTCCGACACCTTCAGGTCGCCGTGCGTCCACGGGTCGAAGTCCGCGAAGGCGTCGACCCGGTCGAGCACCGCGCCCACCAGCTTGCGGAGGTACAACCGCGGCGCGACCCCGACCTTGCCGCCGAGCGCGCCCGTCACCGAATCCGCCAGCGCGCCCAGTAAGCGCTCGTCGACCACCGACGCGACCCTCACCGGGTCCTTCGCGGGGTAGAGGTCGCGCACGCGGCGACCGACCTCGAGCAAGCGCGCGCGGTCGAAGGGCAGCAGCCGCACCTGCGCGGCGCGCGGGTTGTCCCACCGCGGGTCCGTCGAGAAATCCTCGTGCAGCCGCTGCGCGAGGGGTGGGAGCCGCTTCACGCCCTGCGGGCCCTCGAAGAACGCGGGCGTGCCCGTGATGAGGAGGTACAGCCCGGGGTAGTTCCCCGCCGCCACCTCGTCGAGGAGCTGCCGCAGCGCGTTGAGCGCGCGCTCCCGCACGTCGCCGCGCATCCGCTGGATCGTCTCGGCCTCGTCGAGCACGAGCAGCAAGCCCTTGCGCCCCGACTGCGACAAGAGCGCCAGCATCCCGCGCAGGAACGCGCTCGCCGTGCCGTGGTCGATCTCGCCCTTGATCCCCGCGGCGCGCTTCACCGCCGCGCCCACGTTGGGCTGCCCCATCAACCACGCGAGGAGCGCCTCGGCCGACGCCGCGTCGCCCCTCACCCGAGCCTCGTGGCACGCGCGCAGCGCCACCGCGAACATCGGCTGCGACGCGCTCACCTTCGCGAGCCGCCTCTCCAACAGGTCCCCCGTGGCCTTCGCCACCGCGGCGGGGTCGGCGCCGTTCACCGCGGGGTCGGCGAGGGCCTCCTCTTCGAGCGCGTAGAACCACCGGCCCACGAGGTTGCGAAAGGCCCCCTCGCTCCACTCGGCGGTGCGGAGCGACTCCATCGCGCGTCGGTACACCGTGCCCATCTGGTGCAGCGGGGTCTCGGTCTCCGACACCTGCACCTCGGCCACCGCGAAGCCCCGGGTCATCGCGCGCTGCTGGATCCACCGCGCGAAGAAGGTCTTGCCCGTGCCGTAGTCGCCGCGCACGGCCTTGAAGACCCCGTGGCCCAGCGCCGCGCGGTCGAGCTCCTCGTCGACGGCGTCGACGTAGCGGTCGAGGCCGGTGGCGAGCACCTCGACGCCGCGCCGGGGGACCATCCCGCTGCGCAGGGCCGCGACGATCTCCTTGCGGCGCAGCGGGCTGAGCGTCACGTCGGTGTTCGTCACGGGCCCTCGTAGTCGATGAGCTCGCGCAGCGTCGACGCGTCGAAGCTCACGAGGTCCGCCGCGGGGTCGTACGCGAGGATGGGGTAGCCCTCGATGTTCAGCACCTCGGAGGCCGCGACGAAGAGCTGCTCGCCGCGCCCCGGGAGCTGATCCAGGCCCCGCGCGAGGGCCGCGAGAGACATCTGCCCGCCGTGCTGCATCAGCAGCTCCACCATCGGGAGCACCAGGGTCTCCAACCGACGCAGGCGCTCGGGGGGGAGCGACTTGAAGGTCTCCGCCGCGCGGATCGCGCGCGCGAAGGGCGTGCTCGCCCCCGACGGCGCGGTCACGGTTGCCTTCTCCGCGGGCGGGACGGGGGCCGCCGTCGGGATCAGCGGGAGCTGCGCGCCCCTCGCCGGCG
>JAEYZO010000419.1 GCA_023428035.1 Pseudomonadota bacterium
GTGGCGGGGTGCTCGCGGTTGTAGTCGACGATCGCCCGGTCGGTGATGTCGACGTGGGTGGGGGCCCAGATCACCGCGCCCTGGTCGAGGATGAACGTGAAGTTCTCGCTCTGACCGATCTGCCGCACGACCCCCTGGAGGTTCACCAGGATCTGCTTGGTGAGCTCGGCCTCCTTCTGGGCGAGCTCCTGCTGGTACTCCATGTAGCTCTGCTGGAGCTCGACCACGGACTTCTGGTACTCGACCGAGCGCTTCTCGAGGGTGGCGCGGTCGAGCACGCGGGCCTGCTTCTCAAGCGTCTCCTTCATGCGCTTGAGGCCCTCTTGCCGTCGGTTGAGCTGCTCCTGCCGCGACTCGAAGAGCTTCTTGAGCTGGTTCTTCGCCCGGCGACCGTCGTTGGTCTCGAGCAGCGCGCGCTGCATGTCGACCACCGCGATGCGCACCTGCGCGTAGACCCGAGGGGCGAGGACGGCGAGCATGACGGCCACGACGACGGCCATCGCTCGGCCTCGCGAGCGCTCGGTCGCGAGCAGGGAATTCTTCGGTTGCAAGGTCAGGAGTCCTCCGGAGCGCGGGACGCTGCCACAAGCGCGCTCAGAGGGTCAAGGCTCGCCGAAGGCCCGGCGAAATGAGCGTCAGAAGCGGATCGAGTTGTCGATCCGGTACCGGATCCAGCGGTAGCCGAGCACGGCGCTGACGCCGAGGCCCACGGCCCCCGCGATGGGCGCGCCCGCGACGATCACGGCCACCGAGCCGACCGTCGTGGCCGCCGCGATGGCCGCCTTCTTCTGCGCCTCTTCGACCTTGTTCTGCTGCGTAGGGCTCGCCATGGCGTGACCTCCTCTGTGTCAGAGGCGCGAGGCTACCACGCCGCCGCGGCGCTCAACCCTTGCGGCGACCCTGCCCGATGCCCTCGTACGTGAACCCGTGGGCCTCGGCGTCGAGGTTCGCCCACACGTTGCGGCCGTCGATGAGCACGCGGCCGCGCATCTGCCCCGCGAGGCGGGCGAGGTCGGGGGAGCGGTACTCGGGCCACTCGGTCACCAGCACCAGCACGTCGGCGCCGGGGGTGGCGTCGTAGGGGTGGTCGACGAAGATCACCCGGTCGGCCACGGGCCCGAGGGCCGCGCGGGCGGTGCCCCTCGCCGCGGGGTCGTGGGCGCGAACCTCGGCGCCGAGCTCGACGAGGCGGGCGATCAGCCGCAGCGCGGGGGCCTCGCGCACGTCGTCGGTGCGGGGCTTGAACGCGAGCCCCCAGACCGCCACGCGCTTGTCGCGGAGGTCGCCGAGCCTGCGGTGGAGCTTCTCGAGCAGCACCCCCTTCTGCCGGTCGTTCACCGCCTCGGTGGCCTTCACGAGCGAGAGGTCGACGCCGTGCTCGTCGCCGAGGTGGATGAGCGCGTCGACGTCCTTCGGGAAGCAGCTCCCGCCGTAGCCGGCCCCCGGGAAGAGGAACTTCGACCCGATGCGCGAGTCGCTCCCCACGCCTCGGCGCACCGCGCTCACGTCGGCGCCCACGGCCTCGCAGAGCCGCGCGATGTCGTTCATGAACGAGATCCGCGTCGCGAGCATCGCGTTGGCGACGTACTTCGCGAGCTCCGCCGAGCGCGGGTCGATGAAGAGCAGCCGGTCGCCGGTGAGCTGCAGCGGCGCGTAGAGGTCGTGCATCACCTCGCGCCCGCGCTCGTCGCGCACCCCCACCAGCACCCGGTCGGGCTTCAAGAAGTCGTTGATCGCGTCGCCCTCCTTCAGGAACTCGGGGTTCGACACGACGGTGACCTTCACCCTCGCGCGCTCGTCGAAGAGCGCCTGCACCTTGTCGTTGGTGCCCACGGGCACGGTGCTCTTGAGCACCACCACGGCGTCGCTCGTGAGCCCGTCGGCGAGCGCCCCCGCCACGGCCATCACGTACTGCAGGTCGGCGCTGCCGTCCTCCTTCGGGGGGGTGCCGACGGCGACGAACACCACGTCGATGCCCGCGAGCGCGGGCGCGAGCTCGGTGGTGAAGCGGAGCCGGCCGTCGGCGGCGTTGCGCCGCACCAGCTCCTCGAGCCCCGGCTCGTAGATCGGGATCTGCCCGCGCTCCAGCGCGCCCACCTTCTCGGCGTCGGTGTCGACGCAGGTGACGGAGTTGCCGAACTCCGCGAAGCCCGTGCCCGCGACCAGACCCACATAGCCAGTGCCCACGACGACGATGCGCATGGGCGCGGCGGATAGCACCGACCCGCCGCCCTCCGCAACCGGCCGGCGCGGGCGGGTTACAGCGCCGCGAGCCGCGTCGCGATCACCGCCGCGAGGGCGAGCGCCGCCGCGCAGACGACGGCCACCAGGTAGGGCGAGAGCCTCCGCGGAGGATGCAGCGCGTCTGCGAGCGCGTCGGCGAGCTCCGTGGCGGTCGGGAACCTCCGCTCGGGCTCCCTCGCGAGCGCGCGCCTCGCCCAGTCGTCGAGCCCCGCGGGGGAGCCCGGCGCCGCGGCGCTGAGCGGGGTGACGGGCTTCGAGAGGATCTCGACGAAGAGGTCGGCCACCCGCTCGGCGCGGAAGGGAGCCTCGCCCGCGATGAGTTCGTAGGCGAGCACCCCGAGCGACCACACGTCGGTGCGGCGGTCGACGTCCTTCGACGACCGGATCTGCTCTGGGGACATGTACAGCGGCGTGCCGAGGAGCGCGTTGGCCGCGGTGAGCTCGGCCCCCGCCACGAGTCGGTCGGCCACCTTGGCGAAGCCGAAGTCGAGCACCTTCACGTCGACGGGCGATCGGCCCTCGAGCACGAACACGTTGTCGGGCTTCAGGTCGCGGTGCACCACCCCCGCCGCGTGCGCCACGTCGAGCGCCGCCGCCACCTGGCAGACCACCCTCGCGACCTCGGGGCTGCTCAGACGGCGCCGGGCCAGCAGGGCCTCGAGGGTCTCGCCCGCGAGGAGCTCCATCACGATCCAGGGGCGGCGCTCGTCGAGCCCGTGGTCGAGCACGCGCACCACGTGCGGGTGGTCGATCCGCTCCGTCGCCCTCGCCTCGCGCTGGAAGCGCTGCACCGCCACGGGGTCCTCGGCCCACTCCTCGCGGAGCACCTTCACGGCCACGTCGGGGCCCCCCTCGGCGTCGGTCGCCCGGTACACCTCGCCGCTCGTGCCGGTCGCGAGGAGCGAGGCGAGCGTCCATCGGTGGTTGAGCGCGGTGCCCGGTCCCATGACGTGGGTGCGGCGCCATTCGTAGCCCCGTCTCGCGCCGAGCGCGAGCGGCTTCACCTCGTCGCCCTCGCCGCGCTACGAACGCCGCGGTGCACGCGATGATCCTCTGCGCGGGCCTCGGCACGCGCCTCCGCCCACTCACCGACGAGCGGCCCAAGCCCCTCGTTCCCCTCGACCACGCGCCCCTCGCGGCCTTCGCCCTAGACCTCCTCGCCGACCTCGGCGTGACCCACCTCGTCGCGAACGCCCACCACCTCGCCGCCCAGGTCGACCCGGGCCTGCGCCCCCACGCCGACCGTCGCGGGGTTTCGCTCACCACCCTCGTCGAGCCCGCGCTCCTCGGCACCGGCGGAGGGATCCGCAACGCCATCCCGCACCTGGGCGACGGGGACTTCGTCGTCTTCAACGGCGACGTGCTGGCCCGCCCCGACCTGGCCGCGGCGCTCTCGCACCACCGGCGTCTCGGCGCGCGCATGACCATGGTGCTGCGCCACCACCCCGACGCCGACCGCCTGGGGGCCATCGAGGTCGACGCCGACGGTCGGGTGCGCCGCGCCCTCGACGAGGGCCCGGTGCCCGAGGCCCCGGTGCGTCGCTGCGTCTTCACGGGGGTCTACGTGCTGTCGACCTCCATCGCGCCGCTGCTCCCCGAGGAGGGCTGCGTGGTGCGCCGCACGCTGCGCGCGCTCCTCGCCGCGGGCGAGCCGGTGGGCGGCGTGGTCGACGAGGGGCCGTGGTTCGATCTGGGCACCGTGGGCCGCTACGCCGAGGCGCAGTTCGCGCTGCTGCGAGGGGCGCTCCCGTGGCCGGGCAGGGCGCCCACTCCGGGGGCGGTGAGCGTCGCGCCCGACGCGGTGATCGACCCGGGGGTGACGGTGGGGCCCGAGGTGATCGTGGGCGCGGGCGCGAGGGTGCGGGGCAGGGGGGTGATCTCCCGAGCGATCGTGTGGGACGGCGCCGACGTGGAGCTCCCCTGCGAGGGCGAGGTCGTCGGGAGGCGGTCGCGGGTCGCGATCCCGCGGCCCGAGGCGGCGCTTGACGGCCCGAAATGATCTCCGTATGGTCCGCGCCCCCGACGCGAGGACCACATGAATACGCATCTCGGATTGATTGGAAAGAAGCTCGGCTGCACGCAACTCTTCGGCTCTGACGGCAACGTCGCCCGGGTCACCGTCGTCGAGGCCGGGCCCTGCATCGTCGTTCGCAAGCGCACGGAGGAGCGCGACGGCTACGTCGCCCTGCAGATCGCCTTCGGCGAGCGCCGCGCGAAGAACACCCACAAGCCCCTGCAGGGTTACTTCGAGAAGAACGGCGTCGCCGCCCGCATGGTGAAGAACAAGCAGGGCCACGACGTGCCCTTCTACCCGCGCTCGCTCAAGGAGCTCCGGCTCTCGCCCGAGGCCGCCGCGAAGTTCAACGAGGGCGACGTGATCTCCGTCGCCGACGTCTTCAAGGAGGGCGACTTCGTCGACGTGACCGGCACGTCGCGCGGCCGCGGCTTCTCGGGCGTCATGCGCCGCCACAACTTCGCGGGCTTCGTCAGCACGCACGGCACGCACGAGTACTTCCGCCACGGCGGCTCGATCGGCACCAACATGACCCCGGGCCGTACGATGCCGGGCAAGAAGATGCCGGGGCAGCACGGCAACAAGCGCTCGACCGTGCAGAACCTCAAGGTCGTGCGCGTCGACGCCGAGCAGAACCTGGTGATGGTCGAGGGCTCCGTGCCCGGCTCCCGCAACGCGGTGGTCACCGTGCGCGGCGCCGTGAAGCGTCAGCCCAAGGGCTGAGCCTCGTTCCCCTCGATCGCGGCGCAGGCGGGCCGCGCTGGCCGAACAAGCTGGGTGATGCCGTGAAGCCCGGCAAGCGACCCGACCCCTACACCGCGAAGGCCCACGCCGAGGGCTTCCCCGCGCGCTCGGTCTACAAGCTCGAAGAGATCGACCGGCGCTGCCAGCTCGTGAAGCCCGCCATGCGCGTGCTCGACCTCGGCGCCGCCCCGGGCTCGTGGACGCAGTGGATCTCGAAGAGGGTCGGCCCGCGGGGCTCGGTGCTCGCGCTCGACCTCAACCCCTTGAAGGTCTCGGCGCCGAACATCACCGCGATGGAGGTCGACCTCTTCGCGACGCCCCTCGCCGAGCTCGCCGCCCTCGGCCCCTTCGACCTGGTGGTCTCCGACATCGCGCCGCACACCACAGGCATGAAGGACGTCGACGCCGCCCGCTCCGAGGAGCTCGTGGCG
>JAEYZO010000723.1 GCA_023428035.1 Pseudomonadota bacterium
CGTCGAGGGCGTGGCGGCGCACGGTCTCGTCGGCGGCCCTGAGGAGCTGCACGAGGAAGGCCCTCACCCGGCTCACGTCGGGCAGCGACGAGATCACCGAGAGGAGCTCGTGCTGCGCGTCGGCGTCGCCGCTCGCGGTGACCGTGCCCGCGACGCCGTCGGCGATGTCGGGCGCGCCTCGGGCGAGGGTCTGCAGGAGGTCCGCCGCGACGGCCCCGTGGCGCTGGCGAAAGCGCGCCGCGACGGCCAGGCCCCGCGCCGGGAGGAACTCTTGAATGAGGTTGCGGAGCACCCTGCGCGGGGCCTCGTTCCGCTCGTCGTCGAGGAGGTTCATCAAGAGCTCGAGGCGGTCTCCCGGCTGTCGCTCGAGGATCGAGCGCACGTGCGCCGGGGGCTCGTCGGCGTCGTGGGGCACGCCGCGGAGCACCCTGCGGAGGGCCTCGATGTCGTCGAAGCGGCGCACCACGGGGCCCACCATCTCCTCGAGCTCGGGGCGGTGCTTGAGCAGCGCGTAGAGCCCGTCGGCGACGCCGAGGAGGGCGTCGACCTGTGCCTCCGCGAGGAGGAAGTCCCTGAGCTCGGCGAGGGCCGGGGCGAGCTCCGTGGCGGGCAGCGGCGCGACGCTGTCCGAGGCGAGGTCCATGAGCTCGGTGCAGAGGGTGACCACGTCGTCGGTGAGCCGCGACGAGTCGAGCTCCGCGAGGAACTCCAGGCGCCGGGCCTCGTCGATGGGCTCCCAGTCGACGGGCTCCGCCGGGGGGAGCACGGGCAGCGGCAGGTCGAAGTCCGCGGGCACGCGCTGGCTCGCGACGTCGTCCCGGCGGATGACCACCACGACATCGCCGCCGCCGTCGTCCTCGCCCTCTTCGTCCTCGCCGTCTTCGGCGAGGGGGTCGAAGCCCTCGACGGCCTCGACCCTGATGTTCGCGAAGCCGGCCTTCCAGAGCAGGGTGACGACGTCTTCTTCGTGGAGCCGCAGGCCCACGTAGCGGATCGAGAGCACCTCCAGCAGGCGCGAGACCTCGGACCACTCGGCCTCGGCGCCCACGATGAGCTTCCGCACGCCGTCGCGGTACAGCCTGAAGGCGAGGGAGCGCTCGGGGTCGCGGTCTTCGTAGACCTTCTCGCCCTCGACGGACATCGACCAGCGCTCGATGTCGAGGGGCAGCTCGCCGTGCGCCGTCTGCCACTTCTTGAAGGTGTTGCGCAGCGCCTCGAGGAAGCCCCGCACGGCGTCGTTGCGCGGGTCATAGATGAGGTACGAGCGCGAGGCGCGGGCGAGGGAGAGCAGCACCTCATGGGCGGCGAGGGCCTTCTCCGACGACGCTGCGGGCAGCAAGCTCTCGCCGGCCGCGTGGGGCTGAAGCGGCCTCGCCGTAGGGCGGGTGCTGGCGGACATCCATTCCTCCGTGCGCGGGGGCGCAGTGGCTCTGTATCCGCGGCGCCACGGAAGCGGTCAAGTTGTCGCACTCCCTGGAGTTCCTGGGAGCGTAGGGGCGTGGCCTATGGGGGGCCCTGGCGGTTCGCGACGGCGTGGGTGGTGGGCGGCCACCCCGCGGCGCAGCCGCGCCGCGCTGGCTACACCGGGCGGGGCCGGGTGGACATCAGCTTGTCGACGAGGCGGAAGCCCCGCTCGCTCAAGAGGGCCCGACGCGCGGGCCACAGGGGCGAGTGCCACTTCGAGGGGGGCACCTTCCCGTCGAGCACCTCGGCCATGGCCTCGGCGGCGTGGTCGGTGAGGAGCTCGAAGATCTCGCGGCCCGCCTCGGGAGAGGCGATGCGGGGCTCGCCGGCCCAGGTGTTCTCCTCGAAGTAGCGCCACTTCAAGAAGAAGCCCCGGAAGAGCTCGGGCAGGGTGGGCCGCTCGCCCTTCTGCAGGGGGCGCTGTCCGCGGGCGCGCAGGGTGGCCTCGACGGAGCGCTGGGCGAGGTCCTTCCAGCGGGGCGAGACGTGGTCGGCGGCGAGGTGCAGGAGGAGGCTCGTCTCGACGGCGCCTCCGTGGGCGTCGCCTTCGAGGGAGGACCTGGGCACCCCGAGGCGGTCGGCGAGCACGGCGCTCAGGTCGCTCGACCCGCCCGTGAGGCGGCCGATGAGGAGAGAGAAGAGAGACACCATCCGGCCGCCGTGGCGGCGGTTGACCCGGTGGGCGGCCTCTTCGATGGCGACGAAGTGCCGTGGCCCGCCGTGGAAGTTCCCCACCCAGATGTCGCGCACGCCCTGGAGGCAGAGGCTCTCGCCCATCTCCGTGAGGACGCGCACGAGGGTGCCGGGGTTGAAGCGCACCGAGCCCTTGTGGGGCAGCACGTCGGCCGCGACCCACACCGGAGGCAGGCGCAGGAAGACCAGCTCGGGGTAGCGCTCGCGGAGCTTCTCCGCGGTGCGGACGAGCATCGCGTCGCCCTCACGGATGTCGGCCATCACCGGGAGGTGGGGGCCGTGCACCTCCAGGGGAGACGCGCACACCAGGGCCACGACGCGGCGGTCGCGGAGGGCGGCGAAGTCCTCGCCGTTGAGCTCGGTCCACTCGTGGACGGTGCGGGAGGGGTCGAACATCGCGGCGGCGTTGGTACCACGCGGAGGGCGCCCGTCGGCCTCGGGGGAGTCAGAGCGGGGGATGCGAGGAGCCTGCTCAGGCACGTCAGGGAGCTTGAGGGGGGTTCTCGCTCTACCCCCCTCAAGCACGTCGGGGAGCTTGAGGGGGGTTCTCGCTCTACCCCCCTCAGGCACGTCGGGGAGCTTGACCCTGGCACGATCCCCCACCCCCCTCTGGCTCCCGAGGTAGCTTGGCGCGCCCATGCCCAGGCTCTACGCCCACCGCGGCGCCGCGAAGGAGCGGCCCGAGAACACCCTGGAGTCCTTCGCCCGCG
>JAEYZO010000921.1 GCA_023428035.1 Pseudomonadota bacterium
GGGTCGCCCGCAGCGTCGCGCCCCGCGGCGTAGACCCTGGTCGGGTCTGACGGGGCGGGGTCGACGGTGTCGAGGGCGACGCCGCTCAGGGGGTCTTGCGAGAGCTCCCAGGTGAGGCCGTTGTCGACGGAGCGAGCCACGCGAGACCGCGGGGGGCTCTCGTTCGAGACCACGGTGGCGTAGACCGTCGAGCCCGAGGGGCTCGTCGCGAGGTCGGTGACGCGCAGCCCGTCGAGCTCCGAGCGACGCCGGGGAGCGCACCAGTCTCTCGTCGACACCAGGCCGTCGGTGAGCGCGACGAGGAGGCTCCCGTCCGCCGCGATGGCGATGGGAGGGTCGTAGCCGTCGATGTAGCCGAAGGCGTCTTCGCAGAGGAACCTGAAGCGCCGGCCCCCGTCGTCGCTCGCCGCGAGGGAGAAGGTCGCACGGAGGACCACCAGCTCGCTCCCCGACCCAGGCCCCACGACGAGGTGCTGCGCCTGCGGAAAGCGCCCGTTGGCTCGCCCTGGCACAGCCGCGATGAGCATCGCGAACCCGAGGCTCGCGGCTTTCAGGCGTGCGCGCATCGGGTCTATAGTCCACACACGTCAGCGCGGGGCCAGCTGGAACGACCCGTGCTGTCTTCACCCTCCGGGAGATCGATGATGAGCAAGGCTTTTCGTGGTGACCGCGTCGCGCTCGCCCTGGCCGTCGCCCTCGCGGCGGGCGCTCAGGGTTGCGCGGAAGACCCGCCCCCGTCGTTCGTGTGGCAGGGGATGCAGCGCGACCTGCCGGGCGCGATGCTCTCGATCTGGGGCACCTCGGCCACCGACGTGTGGAGCGTGGGCGCCGACGCCCGCGACGGCAGCGGCCCGATCGCGATCCACTACAACGGCTCGCAGTGGACGCGCATCGACACGGGGGTGCGCTCCGGCGCCCTGTGGTGGGTCTACGGCACCGCCCCCGACGCGGTGTGGATGGTGGGCGAAGGCGGCACGGTGTTGCGCCACGACCCGCGCGCCAACAGCACGGAGCGCCACACCACCCCGGGCCAGGCGACGCTCTTCGGGGTGTGGGGCGCCGCCAGCGACGACGTCTGGGCCGTGGGCGGAGACACGTCGATGAACACCGGCGCGCTCTGGCACTACGACGGCCGCGCGTGGTCCGACGTCCCCATCCCGAACGGGCTCGGCGGTCGGGTGATCCTCTACAAGGTCTGGGGCAGCGGCGCGCGCGACGTGTGGGCGTGCGGCACGAACGGCACGACGATCCACTACGACGGCGCGGCGTGGTCGCTGGTCGACATCCCCGACGAGGCCCGCGGGCCGCTCTTCACGGTGCACGGCCGGGGCGCCGACCGCTACGCCGTCGGCGGCAACGCCTCGGGGATCATCCTCGAGAACCGCGGCTCGGGCTGGACCCAGGCCGCGCTCGACGGCGCGCCGCGCCTCAGCGGGGTGTTCGTGCCCGCGTCGGGCTCTCCCCTCGCGGTGGGCAACTCCGGCGCGCTCTGGCAACGCCGCGAGGGCGCCTGGCGACAGGTCGCGAGGGCCCCGCGCACGGAGCTCGACTTCCACGCGGTGTGGGTCGACCCGGGCGGCGCGGTGTGGGCCGCGGGCGGTGACATCCAGTCGTCGACCCTCACGCGGGGGGTGATCTACCGCTTCGGCGAGAGGGCGGTGACGAGCGCGGTGCAGACCCCCGCGTCGCTCACGCGATGCCCCGACGAGGTCGGCACCATCTGCACGGTCGTGGGCACGGGCGAGGCCGGGTGGAACGGCGACGGCCGCCCCGCGCGGGAGAGCCTCGTCTACTGGCCGATGGACGTGACCTTCTCGCCCGAAGGCCAGATGTACTTCCTCGACTGGAACAACCACATGGTCCGTCGGGTGCGCGCCGACGGGACGCTCGAGACCGTGATGGGCACGCCGGAGCCCGGCGACGGCCCGCCCGACCTCGGCGACCTGATGGCGCCCGGCGCGCCCGGCACCACCGTCGCGCTCAACCACCCCACCGACCTGCACTTCCTGCCCAACGGCCGGCTGCTCGTCGTGGCGTGGCACAACCACAAGCTGCGGGAGCTCGACCCCACGACGGGGCTCACCACGGTGCTCATCGGCCGCGGCCCGGGCCACGTCGACGGCGACTTCACCGAGGCCCGCATCAAGCAGCAGTCGAAGCTCGCCTTCTCGCCCTCGCGCGACGTCGCCTACCTCGTCGACCAGGGCAACGGGCGCATCCGCCGCATCGACCTCGCGACCCGCGCGGTGACCACCATCGCGGGCGTCGGCGGCCGGGGCTTCATGGGCGACGGCGGCCCCGCGACCATGGCGCAGTTCAACTGGCAGGGCGGAGAGAACCCCGAGCCCGAGGGCGGCGTCGCGGTCGACCCCACGGGGCGCTACCTCTACGTGAGCGACACGGGCAACCACCGCATCCGCCGCATCGACCTGACGCAGGGCGACATCACCACCGTCGCGGGCACCGGCGAGTACGGCTTCGGCGGCGACGACGGCCCCGCCCTGATGGCGCGGCTCAACGCCCCGCAGGACATCGAGTTCGGCCCCGACGGGCGGCTCTGGGTCGCCGACACCAACAACCACCGCATCCGCGCGATCGACCTGACCACCGGGGTCATCACCACGGTGGTGGGCAACGGGCAGCGGGGCTTCGCGGGCGACCGCGGCCCGGCGCGTGAGGCGCAGCTCTACCGGCCCTACGGCGTCGCCTTCGACGCGGCGGGCAACCTCTTCGTCTCCGACTCCCTCAACAACCGCGTGCGCCGCGTGCAGCGCGAGGCGACCCGATGAACGCTCGATGGATCACCGCCGCGCTCGCGGCGACCTTCATGGCCGGCTGCTCCGACCCGCCCTGCGCCGACGTGCGCACCCCCGACGACGCGCTCGCCTCCACCTGCGGCGTGGTGCCCGAAGAGACCCCGACCGCCACGACGTGCACGCCCGCCCGGGGCACCATCTGCACCGTGGTCGGCACCGGCGAGGCGGGCGTCGGGAGCGAGAACGTGCTCGGCACGCAGACCCGCACGTACCTCCCGCAGGACATGACCGTCTCCTCCGACGGCCGGATGTACTACCTCGACTGGAACAACCACACGATCCGTGTGCTCGGCGGCGACGACCGCGTGCGCACGGTCGCGGGCACCGGCGAGCTCAACGACGGCGAAGACCCGCCCATCCCGATCGGCGCGCCGCGGGTCGCCTCGCCCGCGCTGCGCTTCAGGCTGAACCACCCGACCAACATCGCCTTCGACCCGCAGGGCCGGATGCTCGTCGCCGCGTGGCACAACAGCATGGTCAAGCGCGTCAACGACGTCGGCCGCCCCGAATCGATGATCGAAGACCTCTGCGGCACCGGCGCCCGCGCCTTCGGCGGAGACGGCGAGCGCGCCATCGACGCCCGCCTCGACCTGCCCGTGGGCCTCGCCCTCGCGCCCAACGGCGACGTCTACATCGCCGACCAGGCCAACCAGCGCATCCGCCGCGTCGACAACGCGGGGATCATCACCACGATCGTCGGCACCGGCACCGCGGGCTACTCGGGCGACGGCGGCCCCGCGACCATGGCGACGATCCGCAACCCCGTGGGTCAAGCCGCGCCCCCCGCGGGGCGCATCGACGTCGACACCCTGGGCAACCTCTACATCGCCGACACGGGCAACAACGTCGTGCGCCGCGTGGGCACCGACGGGATCATCACCACCGTCGCGGGCAACGGCACCGCGGGCTTCGCGGGCGACGGCGCGGCGGCGACGCAGGCCCAGCTCAACCAGCCCGGCGACGTCGAGGTCGCCCCCGACGGCACCCTCTACATCGCTGACACCTACAACTCCTGCGTGAGGGCCGTGGGCGCCGACGGCGTGATCCGCACCGTCGCGGGTCGTTGCGGCCAGCGCGGCTTCTCGGGCGACGGCGCCGACCCGACGCAGGCCCTCCTCGATCGACCCGCGGGGGTCGAGACCGACACCCTCGGCCGCCTCTGGATCGCCGACACGTACAACCACCGCGTGCGCGTGGTGCTCCTACAGTGACCGTGCGAAACGCCCTCGCCGTCTCGCTCCTCGCCCTCTCGCTCGGCTCCTGCGGCCCCGACGACCCGGCGGCCCCGACGCCCCTCGTGCCCGCGGCCTACGCGAACTACACCGAGGTGCGCGGGTGCCGCATGACGATCGAGCACCTCTCCCCCGCGAGCAGCGGCGCCGCCGCGATCCGCGTGCGGGTGCTCACCTCGCCCGAGGCCGCGAGCGCCTACCTCGCCAACGCCCCGACGCTCCCCACGGGCACGGTGGTCATCAAGGAGGAGTTCAACGACGACGCCTGCGCCCGGGTCACCGCGTGGACGGTGATGCGCAAGGAGCAGGGCTACGACCCCGCGCACGGCGACTGGCACTGGCAGCGGGTGCGCGCCGACTACCGAGAGCGCGCCGACGGCAGCGAGGAGCGGGTCGTCGGCGCGGTGCTCGAAGACGGCCGCGTGAACCGCTGCATCTCGTGCCACGACACCCCCGCGTGCCGATCGCGCGACTGGATGTGCACGGCCCCGTAGAGCTCCGCGGGGATGTTGACCCCGCGCGGCGACCGCACTAACGCCTGAGGCGCCATGGTGACGTTGCGACGCGCCGCGCGCCTCGGCGCCCTCTCCCTCGCCTTCGGGCTCACCGGCGGCTGGATCGGTTACCTCCTCCTGCCCGAGCGCGCGCCGCAGGCCGCGAGCCTCCCGCGGGTGCGCGTGCGCGGTCGGCCCGTCGACGTCTCCGCCGACCCCCACGCCACGGCCCTCGCCCTCGCGCGGCAGTACCTCCGCGAGCACGTCACCGTGGTCGCCGACCAGCGCACCCTGGAGCGCACCCGCGAGGGCCTCGGGGCGAGGGTCGACGTCCCTCTCCTCACGCACCTCCTCCGCGCGGCGAGGGACCCTCGGAGCCCGCTGCTCCGGCACCACGCGGCGCTCGCGCGGGGCCCCATCGACCTGCCGCTGCCCGTGCGCCTCGAGGGCGACGTCGCGCTGCCGCTCCTCATGCAGTTGAAGGAGGAGGTCGACCACGTGCCCGTCGACGCGCGCATCGACGTCGAGGCGCGGCGGGTGGTGCCCGAGCGGAACGGCTCCTTCCTCGACGTGTACGGCACCCTCGCCAGGCTCGACCAGGCCTTCGCCTCGGGGCGCACCCGCGTCGACGCCGTGGTGGAGCGCACCCGACCGACGGTCACCGCGAGCCAGCTCCGCGAGGTGCGCATGGACGCGGTGCTGGGATGGTTCCAGACCAGCTACAACGCCAACGAAGACCACCGCGACCGTACCTACAACCTCCACCTCGCCGCGAGCCGGGTGAACGGCTACGTCTGGATGCCGGGGCAGGAGTTCGACTTCAACCGCGTGGTGGGAGACCGCTCCGAGGCCAACGGGTTCCGCATGGCGACGGTGATCTCCGCGGGGGAGCTCATCGACGGCGTCGGCGGCGGCACCTGCCAGATCGCGGGCACCCTCTACGCGGCCTCGTTCTTCGCGGGCATGGAGGTCCTCGACCGCACCCCCCACTCGCGCCCCAGCGGGTACATCAAGATGGGGCTCGACGCGACGGTGGTGTACCCGTCGATCAACCTCCGGATGCGGAACAACCTGCCCTTCCCGGTGGTGATCCACACGCACCTCAACAACGGCTCGGCGCGCATCGAGCTCCTCGGCGCGAGCTCGACGCGATCGGTGACCTTCATCCGGAAGATCCTCCCGCGGGTCGACCGCTTCGAGGAGCGCGAGGTGCCCGACTCGAGCGTGCCCGCGGGGCAGCGCGTGCTCACCCAGCGGGGCATCCCCGGCTTCAGGGTGGTGCGCTACCGCATCGTGCGCGAGGGCGACCAGGCCGTGCGCGAGCGCTGGCAGGACGCGTACCCCCCCACCACGCAGATCTGGCACGTGGGCACCGGCCCCGCGGGCGTGAACCCGGGCGCGCACGAGGACAGCCACCCCGAGTACACCGCCGACCAGTACCTCGCCCTCACGCAGCCGGCGGGCAGCGCGACGATGCAGGAGGTGCGTCGCCCCGGCTTCTGCGGCTCGCAGGGCTGGATGGAGCG
>JAEYZO010000738.1 GCA_023428035.1 Pseudomonadota bacterium
GGCCTGCGCCCTCGCCGCGCTGGTGGGCCTCGCGGTGATGCACGCGCGGGTCGGCGTGGTGGGGAGCGCGGTGCAGTTCCGCGGGGGCTTCGGGCTGCGCCCGCTGATGGCCTCGCGGGTGCCGGGCACGCTCCTCGCGGCCGGGGCGGCCTACGCCCTGGCCTACGCGCACCTCGGGTGGAGCCTGCGCTCACGCTTGCGTTGACGCTGTCGCGACGGGCTTGTTAGCGTCGGCGACGGAGCGGACGAGTTGCGGCAGCGGCGGTGGTCGGCGTGGGTTTTCGTGCTGGTGCTGGCGACGGTCGCGGGCTGCGGGCCGGTGTACTACAGCGTGAACGTGGCGGGGGCGTCGCAGGCCGTGGAGGAGGCGCGTCAGGCGGGGGCCGAGCGCACGGCGCCCTACGAGTACTTCTACGCCGAGGCGCACCTGCGCCAGGCGCGGGAGTTCGCGGGGGAGGCGGAGTACCAGACCGCGAGCGACATGGCCTCGGTGGCCGAGACCTACGGCAACCGCGCGAGGGACATCGCGCGGCGCCGGCAGAGAGAGAGCGGGCGCTGAGGTGATCCCGAGGCGGGTCGCGCTGGTCGGGCTCCTCGCGCTGGGGTGCGCGCAGTCGGCGGCGATGCGGGGGCGCATCGCGTCGACGCGGCAGACCCTCGACCAGGCGAACCAGAACGGGGCCTACCGCTGCGCGCCGAGGGAGCTCGCGGTGGGCCGCGCCGAGGCGGGCTTCGCTTCGATCGAGCTCGACGAGGGGCACCTGCGGGCGGCGGAGGAGCACCTGGCGCGCTCGGAGATGAACGCGCGGGCGGCGCTGAGGCTCTCGCCCGCCGAGAGGTGCGCGCCGCGGGACGTGGTGGTGGAGCAGCCCGGCGACCGCGACGGAGACGGCTACCTCGACCCCGAGGACCAGTGCCCCGACCGGCCCGAGACCTGGAACGACTACGAAGACCAGGACGGCTGCCCCGACGAGAGGGACAGCGACGGCGACGGGGTCGTCGACGGGAGAGACTCCTGCCCGGCGGACCCCGAGGACCGCGACGAGTACCAGGACGACGACGGCTGTCCGGAGCCCGACAACGACGCCGACGGCGTGCTCGACGCCGTCGACAACTGCCGCAACGAGCCCGAGGACCCCGACGGCTACAACGACGCCGACGGCTGCCCCGACGACGACAACGACCAGGACACCGTGGTCGACCTGCGCGACCAGTGCCCCAACGAGGCCGGGCCCCTCGACAACAACGGGTGCCCGCCAGCGTTCAGGCACCTGGTGGTGACGCAGCACGGGGTGCGCTTCAGGGTCGAGTTCGACTTCGACCGCGCCACGCTGCGACCCAGCGCGGCGGCGGTGCTCGACGAGGTGGTGCAGTTCCTCGGGCAGCCGCACAACGCGTCGCTGCGCTACGAGGTGGGCGGCCACACCTCCAGCGAGGGCTCGCGCTCGCACAACAACCGCCTCTCGACCGCGCGCGCGGCCACGGTGCGCAACTACCTCGTGACCCACGGCATCGACGCCGCCCGGCTCACCTCCCGCGGGTACGGCCCGAGCCAGCCGCTGGAGAGCAACTCCACCAACGAGGGCCGCCAGGCCAACCGGCGCGTGGAGCTCAACGAGATCGACGCGAGCGGGCGCCTGGTGCGCTGAGCCACCGCGCGGGCGGAGTGGACTTCTCCCGCGCGCCGAACCGTGTAGGATCGCGCCGCCTCGACGCCCACACCCTGGGCGAGGGGTCGGCGCGTGCCGAGAGAGTTCCGTCACTTCATCGCCGCGCGGAGTGGTTTCCCGCGCGCGCGCCCCGGAGCACGAAAGAGCCCCATGAGTCCGCATCGCATCGCCATCCTCCTCGCAGCCCTCACCCTCGCGCCGGCGGCGGCGCAGGCGCAGCAGGGCCCCCGCGACCGCACCGCGCGCTCGCTCATCCAGACCGCGATGGAGGACTACCAGAACCTCGAGATCGACCGCTCCATGGAGCGCCTCCAGTCCGCGGAGCGCGCCTGCGCCAACAACGGCTGCTCCGCGCAGGTGAACGCCCGGGTGCAGATGGCCATCGGCATCGTCGCCGTGGGCGGCCAGCAGAACACCAGCGCCGGCGTCGAGGCCATGGTCCGCGCGATCCAGCTCTACCCCGAGGTCGAGCCCGACGCGATGCTCGTCACCAGCGAGATCACCGCGGCCTTCGAGCAGGCGCGCCAGCGCGCCCGCGGGGGCGGCGGTCACTCCAGCTCTTCATCGTCCTCGTCGTCGAGCTCGTCTTCGTCCTCGTCGTCGAGCTCCTCTTCGCAGGGCGGCGGCTCGCTCCTCCACTCCCCCGCGCCGGAGCAGCTCCCGAACACCCCGCTGCCCGTCTACGTCGAGCCCGCGGCCTCCCTCGACGCCGCGCACGTCTACGTCTTCTACCGCGGCAACGGCATGCGCTCCTTCGAGCGCCGCGAGATGTCTCGCATCGGCTCGGGCTACGGCACCGAGATCCCCTGCGCCGCCATGATCGCGCCCGCGATGGAGTACTACGTCCAGGCCGTCGACGGCTCGAACAACGCCGTCGCGAGCGTGGGCAGCGAGTCGTCGCCCGTGCGCGTCGACATCGTCCGCACCCGCACCGCTTCGCCCTCCGCCCTCCCGGGCCGCATGCCCCCCGAGACCTGCGCCTCCGACGCCGAGGAGTGCCCCCCGGGCATGACCGGCCCGCAGTGCCGCGGCCGGGGCGTCTCCCGCGGCCTCGGCGACCCCTGCGGCAGCGACAGCGAGTGCGGCGCCGAGATGCACTGCGACGCCGGCGCCTGCGCCTCGGGCGGGCGCGAGGGCGGCGGCAACGAGCGCCCCGGCGACCAGCCCCGCTTCTCGCGGTTCAGCTTCGACATCGGCGGCGGCGTCGGCGCGGCCTTCCTCACGGGCCGGCCCTCCTACGCCGAGCAGCGCGTGCTGGTCGACGCCTCGGGCCAGGTCGTGGGCCGCAACTGCGGCGACTACGTCTGCTACGCGACCATCGACCCGGGCTTCGCGCCGACCTTCTACCTCTCAGCCCTGCTCCGCTACAACTTCACCCGCCGCATCGGCGCGGGCCTCGGCGTGCGCTTCCAGTTCGGCGCCGCCGACTGGGAGATCACGGGCTCGGCCGGCACGCAGCCCCGCAGCAACCCCTTCGCGAACCTGCTGCTCTCGGGCCGGCTCTACTACGCCTTCACGCCCAACGGCTTCAGCAACACGGGCTTCGTCGCCTCGGCCCTCGTCGGCGGCGGCGTGGGGCAGATCGAGCCCAAGCCCGCGCTGCCCGAGCGCGAGACCCGCCCCGGCGCGCACGTGCTCTCGGGCTACGGCAACGCCCACGCGGGCGTCAGGGTGGAGTACGGGCTGCGTAACGGCTTCCACGTCGGCGGCGAGGTGGTGCTGCAGTTCATGTTCCCCACCTTCCTCTTCAACATCGACACCACGCTCTTCGTGGGCTTCCACATCTGAGCTCGCGAGCGACGTCGGGAGCCGCGGGGGCTGATGGTGAAGTCCAGCGCGGCGCCCCCGCGCCGCGGCGTGAAGCCGGCGCTCGACGCAGGTGTCACAGACTCGACCCCGCGGCGCAGGGGTTGATGGTGAAGTCCAGCGCCCCCGCGCCGCGGCGTGAAGCCGGCGCTCGACGCAGGTGTCACAGACTCGACCCCGCCGCCGCGGGGGGCCGCGCGGGGGGGCCACCGCGCCG